>NZ_JBHWBS010000051.1:31890-37289 GCF_042735655.1 Streptomyces sp. NPDC059567
TCGAACTAATCACCCCGGGCTGGGGGGGCCTCCAGCCCGTTCCCCCCCCCACCCCCCCCCCACACCCGTCCCGGCGCCCCCCCGGCCCACGGCCGGGCGCGCCGGGGCGCCCCCACGTCTCCCACCTGGTGCCGCCGGCCGTCCTCGGCAGGCTCACCGACCGCCTCGCCGAGCAGCGCGGCGGCCAGTGACCCGGACGTGACCGCGAGCGAGCACCGCTGACGGTCCGTCATCTGGTGTCGGTCGGGGGACGACTGCCCTTAAAGTCGTCCCGTCCGTCTCCATCCAGCTGTAGAGAGTGGCGAGCACCCGGTGGACGTGCAGAAGAAGCTCGACGAGATCGTTTCGACGGTCACAAACGCCCGCTCCATGCCCATGTCGGCGTCCTGCGTGGTCAACCGCGCCGAGCTGCTCGCCATGCTCGAAGAGGTACGGGAGGCCCTGCCGGGCTCCCTGGCCCAGGCCCAGGAGCTCCTCGGCGGCCGGGAGCAGATGGTGGAGCACGCCCGCCAGGAGGCGGAGCGGATCATCGAGGCCGCCCACGCCGAGCGCGGCTCGCTGATCTCCGACACCCAGGTCGCCCGGCAGTCCCAGGACGAGGCGGACCGGATCCTCTCCGAGGCCCGCCGCGAGGCCGAGGAGATCAGGGCGGAGGCCGACGACTACGTCGACTCCAAGCTCGCCAACTTCGAGGTCGTCCTCAACAAGACCATCGGCTCCGTCGACCGCGGCCGCGAGAAGCTCCTCGGCCGCGGCCCGGGCCTGGACGCGCAGGGCTACGCCGACGAGGACGCCCCCGAGTACAGCGCGGACCCGCAGACCCTGATCCACCGGGCCGACGAGTACGTGGACGCCAAGCTGGGCGCCTTCGAGGCCGTGCTGTCCAAGACCCTGGAGGCGGTCGGCCGCGGCCGGCAGAAGCTGCACGGCCGGATCGCCACCGACGACCTCGGCGCCCACATGGCGGCCCAGGACGCGGCGGGCGGCGCGGTGCACACCAGCGACGCGGACTACCTGGCCGGGCTCGCGGAGCTGGCCGACCCCGAGCCGGTCCAGCAGCAGGTCCCGCAGCCCGTCCACCAGCAGGTCCCGCAGATCCCGGCGCAGCAGCCGGACCCGTACGGGTACCAGCAGCCGCAGCACCAGGACGCGTACGCCTACCAGGCCCAGGCCCAGGCCCAGGCCCAGGACCCGTACGGGTACCAGACCCAGGACCCCTACGCGTATCAGCAGCAGCCGGTCTACGACTACCAGCAGCCGCAGGCCGCCGCGCTCGACGAGACCAGCTTCTTCGACACGAGCATGATCGACCTGGAGCAGCTGCGTCAGTACGAGCAGGGACACGGCCAGGGGCACGGTCAGGGGCACTGAGCCGAGCCCCGGCCAAGGCCGGATTGGGCCCTGAGCGAAGCGTCCAGTATCCTGGCTCTTCGGTCGCGCGTATGCCCGCGATCCATGCTGCCCGCTTCGTCTCTCGATTCGAACACGGCAGCCCCCTCACGATCCGAAAGCAGGAAGAACCCTGAGCACGCGCCTTGACCACCGCAACCCCCTCGTGTTCGACACGCACGAGCTGGGGCGGCGTCCGGGTGCCCTCCAGAGGATCTCCCGCTCGGCCTCGGCCCCCAAGGACTTCGGTGTCGAAGGGGTCATCGGTGTGCCGGAAGGCTCGCCCGTGGAAATCGAGCTCCGTCTCGAGTCGGTCATGGAAGGGGTGCTCGTCACAGGCACCGCCCGTGCATCGGCCGAGGGGGAGTGCGTAAGGTGTCTGGAGCCCGTCGAGCTCGAGCTCGACGTGGACTTCCAGGAGATGTTCTCGTACCCCGACTCCGACGACCGGGGCCGCTCCAAGGCGGCCGCGGACGACGAAGCCGAGGACGACGAGGACATGATCCCCCTCGAGGACGGCATGTTCGACCTCGAACCCGTGCTGCGTGATGCGGTGGTGCTCGCACTGCCGATGCAGCCGGTGTGCCGGGAGGACTGTGCGGGTCTGTGTTCCGAATGCGGGACCAACCTGAACGACAACCCGGACCACCACCATGAAGCCGTCGACATTCGTTGGGCGGCACTGCAGGGACTCGCCGGTTCGCTGGGAACCGATGAGAAGGACAACATGAGCGGCGCCGAAGCTGGCGTCGACGAGAAGCAGGAGAAGTAGCCGTGGCTGTTCCGAAGCGGAAGATGTCGCGCAGCAACACGCGCCACCGCCGGTCGCAGTGGAAGGCTGCGGTCCCCACCCTGGTTTCGTGTGAGCGTTGCCAGGAGCCGAAGCAGCAGCACATCGCGTGCCCGAGCTGCGGCACCTACAACAAGCGCCAGGTCCTCTCGGTCTGAGTGGCTGGTGAGAGGCGCAATGTCTGAGTCCAACAAGACGGACAATGCCTCGTCCCACACGCTTCTGGAAGGGCGGCTCGGGTATCAGCTCGAGTCCGCCCTTCTGGTGCGTGCGCTGACGCACCGCTCGTACGCGTACGAGAACGGCGGCCTGCCCACCAACGAGCGTCTCGAGTTCCTCGGGGACTCCGTGCTCGGCCTGGTGGTCACGGACACGCTGTACCGCACCCACCCCGACCTGCCCGAAGGCCAGCTGGCCAAGCTGCGGGCCGCGGTGGTCAATTCGCGTGCGCTGGCGGAGGTCGGTCGCGGCCTCGAACTCGGCTCCTTCATCCGGCTCGGCCGGGGCGAAGAGGGCACGGGTGGCCGGGACAAGGCGTCCATCCTCGCCGACACCCTTGAAGCGGTGATCGGTGCGGTCTATCTCGACCAGGGCCTCGACGCGGCTTCGGAGCTGGTGCACCGGCTCTTCGACCCGCTGATCGAGAAGTCCTCGAACCTCGGTGCAGGACTGGACTGGAAGACCAGCCTCCAGGAACTGACCGCGGCCGAGGGCCTGGGTGTTCCGGAGTACCTCGTCACGGAGACGGGTCCGGACCACGAGAAGACCTTCACTGCTGCCGCCCGCGTCGGTGGTGTCTCGTACGGCACCGGCACCGGCCGCAGCAAGAAGGAAGCGGAGCAGCAGGCGGCGGAGTCCGCATGGCGCGCGATTCGCGCGGCGGCGGACGAGCGTCTCGCGGCGGCGAAGGCCGCGGCGGACGTGGCGGCCGAAACGACGCCGGAAGAGGTCGCCGACACCTCTTCCCCCGCGGACCAGGCCTCGGCCTGAAGCTCTTCCCTTCCTGACGGCACTGCTTCTTGACGACCCCGCCCGGGGGCCCGCGAGGGTCTCAGGGCGGGGTCTTCTGCTTCCGTCCGGCCGCCTCGGTCCGGGCGGTAGGCTTCGGGTGTCGCCTTTCCCGTACCCCTCCGGAGGAGTCCCGTGCCCGAGTTGCCCGAGGTCGAGGTCGTACGACGCGGTCTTGAGCGCTGGGTCGGCGGGCGCACCGTGGGCGAGGTCGAGGTGCTGCATCCGAGGGCCGTGCGCCGGCACCCGGCGGGCGGGGCGGACTTCGCCGCCCGGCTCAAGGGGCACCGCTTCGGGACCGCGCGGCGGCGCGGCAAGTACCTGTGGATCCCGCTCGCGGACTCCGAGGTCTCGATCCTCGGCCATCTCGGCATGAGCGGGCAGCTGCTCGTCCAGCCCGAGGACGCCCCGGACGAGAAGCACCTGCGGATCCGTGTCCGTTTCGAGGACGGCCTCGGCACCGAGCTGCGCTTCGTCGACCAGCGGACCTTCGGCGGGCTCTCGATCCACGAGAACACGGCGGACGGCCTTCCCGACGTCATCGCGCACATCGCGCGCGATCCGCTGGACCCGGCGTTCGACGACGCCGCCTTCCAGACGGCGCTGCGCCTGCGCCGTACGACCGTCAAGCGCGCACTGCTCGACCAGACGCTGATCAGCGGGGTCGGCAACATCTACGCCGACGAGGCGCTGTGGCGGGCGAAGCTGCACTACGAACGCCCCACCGCCACGCTCACCCGGCCGCGCTCCGCCGAACTCCTCGGGCATGTACGGGACGTCATGAACGCGGCCCTCGCCGCGGGCGGGACCAGCTTCGACAGCCTCTACGTCAATGTGAACGGGGAGTCGGGCTACTTCGACCGGTCGCTGGACGCCTATGGGCGCGAGGACGAGCCGTGCCGCCGTTGCGGTACGCCGATGCGGCGCCGGCCGTGGATGAACCGGTCCAGCTACTTCTGCCCGCGCTGCCAGCGTCCGCCGCGCGCCACGGCCTGAGCCACGGCCTGACGTCCGCGGTCGCTCACGCGCTCGCGGCGGCCGCGCGCTCCTCGTCGTAGCTCTCGCGAGCCGAGAGGACGTCCGGCATCCGGCCCTCGACCAGGTCGATCAGCGCGCGCAGTCGCTCCGCGATCTCGCGGCCGAGCGGCGTCAGCCGGTAGTCCACGCGCGGTGGGTTGGTCGGCTGCGCCTCGCGGTGGACGAGCCCGTCGCGCTCCAGCGCGTGCAGGGTCTGCGCCAGCATCTTCTCGCTGACCCCGTCGACCCGGCGGCGCAGCTCGTTGAAGCGGAACGTGCCCTCGTGGAGCGCGCCGAGCGTGAGCGTGCCCCACCGGCCCGTCACATGCTCCAGCGTCTCGCGCGAGGTGCAGGCCCGGGCGAACACGTTGAACACGAGGTCGTCAGTCATGCGCTCTACCATACTCGTGCACAGCGCTAACTGTAGGAGTGCGCTCTCCTGAGGATTGCACTTTCAGAAAGTTAGTGTTCTACTTCTTGTCGTTCCCCCCGCCGATGAGGAGTCCCACCATGTCCACGCCCGTCGTCTCCATCGCCTACCACTCCGGCTACGGTCACACCGCCGTCGTCGCCGAGGCCGTCCGTGCCGGCGCGCTCGACGCGGGCGCCACCGTCCACCTGATCAAGGTCGACGAGATCACCGACACCGAGTGGGAGCTGCTGGACGCCTCCGACGCGATCGTCTTCGGCTCGCCGACGTACATGGGCACGGCCTCGGGCGCCTTCCACAAGTTCGCCGAGGACAGCTCGAAGCGCTGGTTCACGGACGCCTGGATCGACAAGCTGGCCGCAGGCTTCACCAACTCCGCCTCCAAGAGCGGCGACAAGCTGCACACCCTGCAGTTCTTCCAGATCCTGGCCGCCCAGCACGGGATGACCTGGGTGAACCTGGGCTTGAAGCCCGGCTGGAACACCACCGAGGCGTCCGAGAACGACATCAACCGCCTCGGCTTCTTCTCCGGCGCCGCGGCCCAGACCCACAACGACCTGGGCCCCGAGGGCGTCCACAAGGCCGACCTGGCCACCGCCGAACACCTCGGCCGCCGCGTGGCCACGACCGCCCGCACCTTCGTCACGGGTCGCGCCGCCGCCTGACCGTGCAATGCGGAAGGGGGGGGGGCCCCCCCCCCGGGGCGGGGGGGGCCCCCGCGCGCCGGGGGGGGGGGGGTGGGGGCGCCCGGGCCGACCCCACCCG
>NZ_JBHWBS010000051.1:37299-53613 GCF_042735655.1 Streptomyces sp. NPDC059567
ACTGATCTGGCGATCACCAGGGAGAAGGTCTTGGGTAACAGCGCGCCGGCCGGCGGCGCCCCGCCCCGCACTAAGGGGCCGCCCCCCGCACCCCCGGGCGGGCGGGCCCCCTTCCGCTTGCTCCGTGGGTGTGGGCTTCCTGCCGACGGCTCAGAAGCCGAAGTCCTGCGTCCACCACGGGCCGCCGTCCGCGAAGTACACGCCGACGCCCAGGGTCTTGTAGTCGCAGTTCAGGATGTTCGCGCGGTGGCCGTCGCTGTTCATCCACGAGGCCATGACAGCGGCCGCGTCCACCTGGCCGCGGGCGATGTTCTCGCCGCCCATGCCCGTGACGCCCGCCTGCCCGGCGCGGTCCCAGGGGGTGTCGCCGTCCGGGTCCGTGTGGTCGAAGAAGCCGCGCTGCGCCATGTCCTGGCTGAAGGCGCCCGCCAGTGCGGCGAGAGCGCCGTCGGACCGGACCGGCGTGCAGCCGACCTTGGCCCGCTCCACGTTGACCAGCCGTACGACCTCCGCCTCGGCCGCCGCGGCGCGGCTGGGCGCGGACGGGGTCGGCGCCGGGGCCGGGGTGCGCACGACGGGCTTCTTGGTCGTGGGCGCCGGCTTGGGCTTCGGCTTCGCCGTCGTCTTCGACGGCTGCGGTGCCGGCTTCTTGGGCGCCGGGGACGCGGTGGTCTTCGACGGCTTCGGCGACGGCGTGGCGGAGGGCGAGGAGGATGCCTTGCCGTTCGCCTTGCCGGTGGCCTTGCCCGTACCGGTACCCGTACCCGTCGCCTTGCTCGGCGACTGGCTCGTCGGCGTCGCGGACGAGCCGCCCTGGGTCGTCAGCTCCGGCGTCTGCCGGGACTGCGTGGTCTGCTGCTCACCGGAGCCGGCGCTGCCCACGGTCAGGGTGTCCCCGCCGGGCAGAAGGCCCGAGGCGACGGCGACCGCGCCGACCGCCACCGCGGCGGAGGCACCGAGAAGTCCCGTACGCATGCCGCGCTTCCTGCGGCGTTCACCCCGGTGCCGGCGGTCCGAACCCGCCGCGTAATCTTCTGCGGCGGGCGCGGCGCCGGAGCGACGATGGCGTCCCATCTGCTCTGCCTTCCTGACGACCTGTGCTGGACTCTTTGCTGATCTTTGCTTCTGCGTGGCCCTGGCGGGCCTGCTCGATGAGGCGCACCCGAACGGGTGAGCCTCATTCGGTCGGGACTGTACGCCATGACGCGCCGGGGCGACGTGCTCCTTCGGCAATTGGCCCGTTAGCGTGCAGCCATGAATGAAGACGTACGGCTCACCGCCTGGGTGCGCGGCCGAGTACAGGGAGTGGGCTTCCGCTGGTTCACCAGGGCAAACGCCTTGGAGATCGGAGGGCTCGTCGGCTTCGCCCTCAACCTCGACGACGGGCGCGTGCAGGTCGTGGCCGAAGGGTCGAGTGAGAATTGCCACCGTCTGCTCGACTGGCTCCGCTCCGGCGACACTCCCGGGCGCGTCGACGGAGTCACTGAGATCTGGGCCACCCCGCGCGGCGGTTACGACGGCTTCGCGATCCGCTGACGAACGGCTCGGCGGAGCCCCGCCCGGTGCCCTGCTCGACCCCCGCGCGGACGTTCGGCGACGAGCCGTCGAAGCGGAAATGGCCTGATGGTTGCCGAGAGGGGCTTGCGGTGCCGCGCTCCGCGCGGAAGGATGATCGCTACGCCCCTGAGGCACCGAGTTGCGAGGCGCAGCCGCCCTGTTCCGCGGCCGCAGACCCCCCGGTTGCCCTTGATGCAGGGCGTGATCGTGTTGACCGTCAAACTTTTTGGTGAGACGCTGGAATCCCCGCGCACCTTAGCTGTTTGGCAGTACGAACCGGCACGACATGAAGCACTGCCGAGACCGCGGGTGCGAAATCCCTCACGACCCACACCGCTTCGGTCGGTCACTCAGTGTGGAGGACCATCCATCATGGCAAAGGCGCTTCTCGGTTACGTCGGCGGCTCCGACCCGCGACTCCTCGCCGAGATGCGACGGCTTCAGCAGCGCGTCCAGGACCTGGAGTCCGAGCTCGTTCGGATCCAGTCCGAGAACGACGCGCTCAACGCTGCCGCCGCACAGCACGGAGAGTCGCTGCTCGACAGCATCGACCTCGACGTTCCCCAGGCGGAGCCTGCGCTCACCTGACAGTCAGCCCCGTGCCGGGGCCAGGTGAGAAACACTCACGCCAGCACAGCTGGATATGCAAGGGGCGCTCCGGCGTCCCTTCTTTCTTGAGTCCCCCATGAGTCCCCCATGTCCCACCGTTCCTTAGGGGAGGGTGTGCCCTGCACGTTCATGGGTGAAACGCGCAACCACAGGTAGAGTCCGGGGGCGTGCATCTCAAGGCCCTGACCCTCCGCGGTTTCAAGTCGTTCGCGTCCGCCACCACGCTGCGGTTCGAACCGGGAATCACGTGTGTCGTCGGGCCGAACGGCTCGGGCAAGTCCAATGTCGTGGACGCGCTGTCCTGGGTCATGGGAGAGCAGGGCGCCAAGTCGCTGCGCGGCGGCAAGATGGAGGACGTCATCTTCGCCGGCACGACCGGGCGGCCGCCGCTCGGTCGCGCCGAGGTCTCGCTGACCATCGACAACTCCGACGGCGCGCTGCCCATCGACTACGCCGAGGTCACCATCACCCGGATCATGTTCCGGGGCGGCAGCAGCGAGTACCAGATCAACGGCGACACCTGCCGGCTGCTCGACATCCAGGACCTGCTCTCCGACTCCGGCATCGGCCGCGAGATGCACGTCATCGTCGGCCAGGGCCAGCTCGACTCCGTCCTGCATGCCGACCCGATGGGCCGCCGCGCCTTCATCGAGGAGGCCGCCGGCGTCCTCAAGCACCGCAAGCGCAAGGAGAAGGCGCTGCGGAAGCTCGACGCGATGCAGGCCAACCTCGCGCGCGTGCAGGACCTCACCGACGAACTGCGCCGCCAGCTCAAGCCGCTCGGCCGGCAGGCGGCGGTCGCCCGCCGCGCCGCGGTCATCCAGGCCGATCTGCGGGACGCCCGGCTGCGCCTGCTCTCCGACGACCTCGTACGTCTCCAGGAGGCGCTGAAGGCCGAAGTCGCCGACGAGGCCGCTCTCAAGGAGCGCAAGGAGAGCGCCGAGGCGGAGCTCCGGGCGGCGCTCGCCAAGGAGGCCGAGCTCGAGGACGAGGTCCGCCGGCTCGCGCCGCGCCTCCAGCGCGCCCAGCAGACCTGGTACGAACTCTCCCAGCTCGCCGAGCGGGTCCGGGGCACCGTCTCGCTGGCGGACGCGCGCGTGAAGAGCGCCACCGCCCAGCCGCCGGAGGAGCGCCGGGGCCGCGACCCCGAGGACATGGAGCGCGAGGCCGCCCGGATCCGCGAGCAGGAGGCCGAGCTGGAGGCAGCCCTCGAAGCGGCCGAACGGGCCCTGGAGGACACCGTCGCCCACCGCGCCGAACTGGAGCGCGAGCTGGCGGTGGAGGAGCGCCGGCTCAAGGACGTGGCCCGTGCCATCGCCGACCGGCGCGAGGGCCTCGCCCGGCTGCACGGCCAGGTCAACGCCGCCCGCTCGCGCGCCGCGTCCGCCCAGGCCGAGATCGACCGGCTCGCCGCCGCGCGGGACGAGGCCCAGGAGCGGGCCGTCGCCGCACAGGAGGAGTACGAGCAGCTCAAGGCCGAGGTCGACGGACTCGACGCGGGCGACACGGAGCTGGGGGAGCGGTACGAGGCCGCCCGCCGGGACCTCGCCGCGGCCGAGTCGGCGCTGACGGCCGCCCGCGAGGCGGCCACGGCGGCCGACCGCAGCCGCGCCGCGACCCGGGCCCGCCACGAGGCGCTCTCCCTCGGACTGCGCCGCAAGGACGGGACGGGAGCACTCCTCGGCGCCCGGGACGGCCTGAGCGGACTGCTCGGCCCGGCCGCCGAACTGCTCACCGTCACCCCGGGATACGAGATCCCCCTCGCCGCCGCCCTCGGCGCGGCGGCCGACGCGATCGCCGTCTGCGGCCCCGCCGCGGCCGCCGAGGCCCTGCGCCTGCTGCGCAAGCAGGACGCGGGCCGGGCGGCGCTGCTGCTCGCGGGCGGCGAAGCGCCGGGGGAGTCCCCGGCGCCCGCGGGCGGACACCCGCGCGCCGCGGACCTCGTGCGCGGACCCGAGGAACTCATGACGTCCGTACGACGGTTGCTGGCCGGGATCGTGGTGGTCGGGACGCTGGAGGAGGCCGAGGAGCTGGTCTACGCCCACCCGGGCCTCACCGCCGTCACCGCCGAGGGGGACCTGCTCGGGGCGCACTTCGCGCAGGGCGGCTCCGCGGGGGCGCCCAGCCTCCTGGAGGTGCAGGCGTCCGTCGACGAGGCGGCCGCCGAGCTGGACGAGCTGGAGTCGCGGTGCGCGCGGCTGGCCGCCGCCCAGCAGGAGGCCACCGAATTCCGGCGCTCGTCCGCCGCGCTCGTCGAGGAACTGGCCGAACGCCGCCGCGCCGCCGACCGCGAGAAGTCCCAGGTCGCCCAGCAGCTCGGCCGGCTCGCCGGACAGGCCCGCGGCGCCGCGGGGGAGGCCGAGCGCACCACGGCGGCGGCCGCCCGCGCGGCGGAGGCCCTGGAGAAGGCGCTCTACGAGGCCGAGGAACTCGCCGAGCGGCTGCTGGTCGCCGAGGAGACCCCGGCCGAGGAGGAGCCCGACACCTCCGTGCGCGACCGGCTCGCCGCCGACGGCGCCAACGCCCGCCAGACCGAGATGGAGGCCAGGCTCCAGCTCCGTACGCACGAGGAGCGGGTCAAGGGCCTCGCGGGCCGCGCCGACTCCCTCGACCGGGGCGCCCGCGCCGAACGCGAGGCACGCGCGCGTGCCGAGCAGCGCCGTGCCCGGCTGCGCCACGAGGTGGAGGTCGCCACCGCCGTCGCCGCGGGCGCCCGGCAACTGCTGTCCCACATCGAGGTCTCCCTGGTCCGTGCCGAGCAGGAGCGCGCACTGGCCGAGGCCGCCAAGGGCGCCCGTGAGCAGGGGCTGACCGGGGCCCGGAACCGGGGCCGCGACCTCAAGGCCGAGCTGGACAAGCTCACCGACTCCGTCCACCGGGGCGAGGTCCTCGGCGCCGAGAAGCGGATGCGGATCGAGCAGTTGGAGACCAAGGCCCTGGAGGAGCTGGGCGTCGAGCCGGCCGGCCTGGTCTCCGAGTACGGTCCCCGTCAACTCGTACCGCCGTCGCCGCCCGCCGAGGGCGAGGAGCTGCCGGAGGACCCGGAGCATCCGCGCAACCAGCCGCGCCCCTTCGTCCGTTCGGAGCAGGAGAAACGGCTCAAGTCCGCCGAACGGGCGTACCAGCAGCTCGGCAAGGTGAACCCGCTGGCCCTTGAGGAGTTCGCGGCGCTGGAGGAACGCCACAAGTTCCTCTCCGAGCAGCTGGAGGACCTCAAGAAGACCCGGGCCGACCTTCTTCAGGTCGTGAAGGAGGTCGACGTACGCGTCGAGCAGGTTTTCACCGAGGCGTTCCGGGACACCGCGCGCGAGTTCGAGGGTGTCTTCTCGCGTCTCTTCCCCGGCGGCGAGGGACGGCTGATCCTGACCGACCCCGACAACATGCTCACCACGGGTGTCGATGTGGAAGCCCGCCCCCCGGGCAAGAAGGTCAAGCGCCTCTCGCTGCTCTCCGGCGGCGAGCGCTCGCTGACCGCCGTGGCGATGCTGGTCTCCATCTTCAAGGCCCGCCCCAGCCCCTTCTACGTGATGGACGAGGTGGAGGCCGCCCTGGACGACACCAACCTCCAGCGGCTGATCAGGATCATGCAGGAGCTCCAGGAGTCCTCGCAGCTCATCGTCATCACGCACCAGAAGCGGACGATGGAGGTCGCCGACGCGCTCTACGGCGTCTCGATGCAGGGCGACGGCGTATCGAAGGTCATCAGCCAGCGACTGCGGTGATCACCTCCAATGATCAACTACAACTCTTGAACTCAAGGTGGCCCACAGTGCGGTTGAAGTCATACGACATCAAGTCTTGACTTCGAAACTTGAAGGCATAGTCTCTGCAACGTTGCTTTTACCTTCAAGTGGTGGGCGGCGTGATGTTGTGCGCCACTGGAAGGGCTCGCCCCCCACGCCCCGGCGACGCTGCCGGAGGCCTCCAGGAGTCCATGTGACCAGCACCGCGCAGGCGTCCACGCCGCCGCCTTCCGAAGGCCGGGCCGCCCACCCGGACCACCTCGGCCACGTCATCTTCATCACGGCGTCCGCCGCGATGGGCGGTTTCCTCTTCGGTTACGACAGCTCCGTCATCAACGGTGCCGTCGAGGCCATCCGGGACCGGTACGACATCGGCTCGGGCACGCTGGCCCAGGTCATCGCCATCGCCCTGATCGGCTGCGCGATCGGCGCCGCGACCGCCGGCCGGATTGCCGACCGCATCGGCCGCATCCGCTGCATGCAGATCTCCGCGGTGCTCTTCGCCGTCAGCGCCGTCGGCTCCGCGCTGCCCTTCGCCCTCTGGGACCTCGCCTTCTGGCGGATCGTCGGCGGCTTCGCCATCGGCATGGCCTCGGTGATCGGCCCTGCGTACATCGCCGAGGTCGCCCCCGCCGCCTACCGCGGCCGCCTCGGCTCCTTCCAGCAGGCCGCGATCGTCATCGGCATCGCCATCTCCCAGCTGGTCAACTACGGCATCCTGCAGATCGCCGACGGCGACCAGCGCGGCGAGATCGGCGGCCTCGAGGCCTGGCAGTGGATGCTCGGCGTGATGGTCGTCCCCGCCGTCCTCTACGGACTGCTCTCCTTCGCCATCCCCGAGTCCCCCCGCTTCCTGATCTCCGTCGGCAAGGTCGACCGGGCCAAGGAGGTGCTCGCCGAGGTCGAGGGCCACGAGATCCACCTCGACCACCGCGTCGCCGAGATCGACCGCGCCATGCGCAGTGAGCACAAGTCCACCTTCAAGGACCTGCTCACCGCCGGCAGCCGCTTCAAACTGCTCCCCATCGTCTGGGTCGGCATCGGACTCTCGGTCTTCCAGCAGCTCGTCGGCATCAACGTCGCCTTCTACTACTCCGCGACGCTCTGGCAGTCGGTCGGCGTCGACCCCTCGAGCTCGTTCTTCTACTCGTTCACCACGTCGATCATCAACATCGTCGGCACCGTGATCGCGATGGTCCTGGTCGACCGGGTGGGCCGCAAGCCCCTCGCGCTCGTCGGCTCCGTCGGCATGGCCATCGCCCTCGCCTTCGAGGCCTGGGCGTTCTCCGCCGACCTCGTCGACGGCAAGCTGCCCGAGACCGAGGGCGTCGTGGCGCTCGTCGCCGCCCATGTCTTCGTGCTCTTCTTCGCCCTCTCGTGGGGCGTCGTCGTCTGGGTCTTCCTCGGCGAGATGTTCCCCAACCGGATCCGCGCCGCCGCGCTCGGCGTCGCCGCCTCGGCGCAGTGGATCGCCAACTGGGCCATCACCGCGAGCTTCCCGTCCCTCGCGGACTGGAACCTCTCCGGCACCTACATCATCTACACGGTCTTCGCCGTGCTCTCCATCCCCTTCGTACTCAGGTACGTGAAGGAGACCAAGGGCAAGGCGTTGGAGGAGATGGGCTAAACCCCGCTGCCCCTCTCCTCGAATCCGGAACTGCCCCGGCCCACGGTCCTATGCCGTGAGCCGGGGCAGCACCGTCTCGCCCAGCAGCCGCAGGCTGCGCCACGCCTCCTCGACCGGCATCCCGCCGCACAGCGGATGCAGCACCAGACTCTCCAGCTCGCGCCCCAGCGCCACGCACTCGTCCGGCGTGACGATCCGGTACACCCCCTCCGCCCGCAGCTCCGCGACCGTCGTCGCCGTCGAGCGCACCGCCGAGCGGATGTCCTTCGACTGCCAGGAGGCGTACGTCCGCGCCTCGTGCAGGAAGTGCTCCCCGTACAGCTCCCAGGACCGGTCCGGGTCCTGGGAGAGATGCAGCAGCGGGGTCTGCTCGGCCGGCATCATCGTCCAGCCCTCGGTGCCGTACTCCGCGCACCGCTCCCGGTAGTACGCCTCCAGCTCCGGCAGATGCGCGCTCGGGAAGAACGGCAGCCCGAGCCGGGCAGCCCGCCGCGCCGCCGCCTTCGAGGAACCGCCCACCAGAAGCAGCGGATGCGGTCGGGTGAAGGGCCGCGGAGTGACCCGTACGGTACGGCCCTGATACGTGAAGGGCTCGCCGGACCACGCCTGCAGCAAGGTCTCCAGGAGCAGGTCCTGCAGCTTCCCGCGGCGGCCCCAGTCGACCCCGCGCTCCTCGTACTCCTCCGGCCGGTAGCCGATGCCCGCGACCGTCACCAGACGCCCCGCGCTCAGCAGGTCGAGGACGGCGATCTCCTCGGCGAGCCGCAGCGGATCGTGGAGCGGCCCGATGATCGCGGAGACGGTGACCGCGATCCTCTTCGTGGCGCCGAACACCGCGCCCGCGAAGGCGAAGGGGGAGGGCAGCCAGTTGTTGGTGGCGCCGTGGTGCTCCTCGGTCTGGATGGTGTCGACGCCGTGCTCGTCGGCGTAGGCGGCCATGGCGAGGGCGGCGCGATAGCGCTCCGAGAGGGACTCGGGCGTCGCATGCGGATCGACGAGGTTGAACCGTACGACTGTGAAGGGCATGGGAAGTCCCCCTCCGCGAGGGTGAGATGCCGGCGAAGGGGGACGCTATCTGACGTTGCGTCAGATGGAAACAGTCTCGCGGACCTCGGTCGGCTCCACGGCCGTCGGCGCGGGCGTCCGCGGCAGCGCCGCGTACAGCAGACCCGCGACGACGATCGTCGCGCCCCAGCCGAGCCCGTTCTCCCCGATCCAGGAGGAGGCGAGCGGCCCCGAGAACCAGTCGACCTTGGTGAACAGCAGACCCACCAGTAGGGCCACCGCCCACGCCGTCATCGCCTGCCAGGCGAAGCCGCCCCTGTACCAGTAGGCGCTGGTGCGCGTGGTGTCCATCAGCGCCTCGCCGTCGTACGACCTCCGGCGCAGCATGTCGACGCCGAAGACACCGATCCACGCGGAGAACGCCACCGCGAGCAGCGTCAGGAACGAGATGAACGAACCGATGAAGCTGGTCGCCACCACCATCAGCAGGAAGCCGAAGACCAGGCTGATCACCGCGTTCACACTCACCGCCGCGGCCCGCGACACCTTGATGCCCAGCGTCTGCGCGGTGAACCCGGCCGAGTACATCGACATCGAGTTGATCAGCAGCATCCCGATCAGCGCGATGATCAGGTACGGCACGGAGATCCAGGCCGGCAGAAGCTCGCCGATGAACGAGACCGGGTCCTGCGCCGAGGCCAGACCGGGGGTGGCCACCGCCATCACCGCGCCCATCAGGACCATCGGCAGCACGACGATGCCCGCGCCGCCGATCGTGGAGCCGACCATCGCCTTCGAGGAGGCCGTGCGCGGCAGATAGCGGGTGAAGTCGGGCCCGGAGGGGACCCAGCTGATACCGCCCGCCGCGATCGTGCCGATACCCGCGATCATCATCGCCGTGGAACCGGCCGGCTTGTCGAAGACCGCCGACCAGTCGGTGTTGGCGACCAGATAGACGAGCACGAGCACCGAGAACGCGCCGAAGAGATACGTCGACCACTTGCTGCACACCCGCAGCGCGTTGATGCCGAGCCCGGACACCAGGAAGGTGCAGGCGACGAAGAGCATCAGCGTGACGATGATCAGCGCGGTGTTCGACTCGATGCCGAAGAGCAGATCGAGCACCGTCAGCACGGCATAGGCGCCGGTGACCGCGTTGATCGTCTCCCAGCCCCAGCGGGCCACCCAGATCAGCGACCCGGGGAAGAGATTGCCGCGCTGGCCGAAGACGGCCCGCGAGAGCGCCATGCCGGGGGAGCCCCCGCGCTTCCCGGCGATGGATATCAGGCCGACGATCCCGTACGAGAGGATCGGCGCGGCCGTCGCGACGACGAGGACCTGCCAGAAGTTCAGGCCGTTGAAGACGACCAGGCCCGCGCCCATGGTGAGCAACAGCACACTGATGTTGGCGGCGACCCAGGTCGGGAACAGCTCTCGGACGTGGCCGGTGCGCTCGGCGTCGGGGACGGGTTCGAGACCACGGGTCTCGACGGCACCTTCGCTCTCGACGGCGGTTTCGGCGGCAGGGGGCATGGGGGTACTCCGTGCGGGGTGTGGGGGACCCACCCAGCGTACGTGCTCCTCCTCCGGTCCGGTCGTGGCCGATACTGGAGCCGTTATGGAACTCATTCTTGCTGTAGTCATCGCCCTGGTCGTCGCCGTCGCCGTGACCAGCGGGCTCGTGATCAGCGGCCGCAAGAAGAAGCAGCTGCCGCCGCCCGAGGCGCCGTCCACCACGCCGACCATCACCGCTCCGCCCGCCGAGCCGCACGTCGGCGACGAGGCGGAGACGCCGCGGGAAGAACCACGCCGGACCATCGAGGAGGTCGACCTTCCGGCCACCGAGGCCCCGGTCGCCGTCGAGGACCCGGTCGTCGCCGAGGCGCCCGCGCCCGAGATCGAGGTGCCGGAACCGACTGCGGGCCGTCTCGTACGGCTCCGGGCCCGCCTCGCCCGCTCACAGAACTCCCTCGGCAAGGGGCTGCTCACGCTCCTGTCGCGGGACAACCTCGACGAGGACACGTGGGAGGAGATCGAGGAGACCCTCCTCACCGCCGACGTCGGCGTCGCCCCCACCCAGGAGCTGGTCGAGCGGCTGCGCGAGCGCGTCCGCGTCCTCGGCACCCGCACCCCCGACGAGCTGCGCGGCCTGCTCCGCGAGGAGCTCATCGCCCTCCTCGGCCCCGATTTCGACCGCACCGTGAAGACCGAGAGCGACCCGGGCACCCCGGGCGTCGTCATGGTCGTCGGCGTCAACGGCACCGGCAAGACCACGACCACCGGCAAGCTCGCCCGTGTCCTGGTAGCCGACGGCCGCACCGTCGTCCTCGGCGCCGCGGACACCTTCCGTGCCGCCGCCGCGGACCAGCTCCAGACCTGGGGCGAGCGCGTCGGCGCGCGGACCGTTCGCGGCCCCGAGGGCGGCGACCCGGCGTCGATCGCCTTCGACGCGGTCAAGGAGGGCATCGCCGAGGGCGCCGACGTCGTGCTCATCGACACCGCCGGCCGTCTGCACACCAAGACCGGCCTCATGGACGAGCTCGGCAAGGTCAAGAGGGTCGTCGAGAAGCACGGCCCGCTGGACGAGGTCCTGCTCGTCCTGGACGCCACCACCGGTCAGAACGGCCTGGTCCAGGCGCGCGTCTTCGCCGAGGTCGTGGACATCACCGGCATCGTGCTCACCAAGCTCGACGGCACCGCCAAGGGCGGCATCGTCGTCGCGGTCCAGCGCGAGCTGGGCGTCCCGGTCAAGCTGATCGGCCTGGGCGAGGGCCCGGACGACCTGGCCCCCTTCGACCCGGCCGCCTTCGTCGACGCCCTGATCGGCGACGGGGCCTAGAGCAGCCGACAGCCTCGTGACGCGGCCCAGGGGCGCCCCCCCCCGGGGCACCGCGCGCGGCGGGGGGGGGGGGGGGGCGCGCCCCCGGCGGGGCGGCCGCCCGGCGCCCCGCGCGCGGGGCCCGCCGGCCCGTTCAGGCTGTGGGGCCCGCGCTCGCCGCGGGCCGTTCTCCAGGTTGTGGGGCCCGCGCTCGCCGCGGGCCGTTCTCCAGGTTGTGGGGCCGCGCCCGCAGCTAGAAGTGCGTGCGATGGCAGATGTACGCCAGCGTCCCGAGAAGCAGCCGCGCCTGCGGCGGCGCCCCGGCCGTGTCCAGCGTCGGCGGCCGAAGCCACCGCACGGGCCCCAGGCCCCCGAGATCCGACGGCGGCGCCGTCACATGGTCGCCCGGCCCGAGCCCTCGCAGATCCAGGTCCGCGTCGTCCCAGCCCATCCGGTACAGCAGCTGCGGCAGCTCCGCCGCCGCCCCCGGAGCCACGAAGAACCACGCCCGTCCGGTCGGCGTCGCGCAGACCGGTCCCAGCGGCAGACCCATGCGCTCCAGCCGGACCAGCGCCCGACGCCCCGCGGGCTCGGCGACCTCGATCACGTCGAAGGCCCGGCCCACCGGCAGCAGCAGCGCCGCCCCCGGAAACTCCGACCACGCCTTCGTCGCGTCGTCCAGACCCGCGCCCGCCGGGACCTCCGCGGCGAACGAGAGCGGATGCGCCCCCGGAGCCGTACAGGAGCGATCCCCGCAGGAGCACTGGCCCGAGACGGCCCGCGCTCCGGGGACCACGTTCCAGCCCCACAGTCCTGTGTACTCGGCCACCGCTGTGCACTCTGTGGTGCGGACGCGGCGTCGTGAGCCGGACCGCATCTCACGAATGCCGCCGATCGTGAAGCCCATGCCCCCTCCAACGGGTCGAACGCGCCGGTGGTTACGACCCGGAGCCCCATCGTCACGCTCCGTCGCCGGGGGTGGCGTACCGTCGCGGGCGAGGTGGTGCGGCCTGTCGCGCGCGCCTCCTCGCGCAACGCTCCGCCGACCCAGGTCATCGCATGTCAAGTGAATCGCGTTCAGTGGCAGGCGAGTTCATTCGAAGGGGTGGCGAATGGTGGCGTTTCTTGAATCCGCCTCGCGAGAGGGGTGATCGTAGGATTACTTTCGGTGCACGAACCCTGGAGTTCATTGCGCGCGTGGGTATGCCGGGGGCAACCCGCTTTCCAGTTCGAAGGGGTCCAAGCTCCAGACGAACGCCGCAACACACGGCATTCTGATAGGGGTTCGCGCAACAGAGGCATCGACGTGGATGGGGGCGTTCCTGTGGGCGGCAACGGCGCAGACGGTACGACTGCCGGCAAGCGCCCGAACGAGCAGCTGAGCTCGTGGTTCGTGCGAAGCGGCTGGTCGAAGGGCGAGCTGGCGCGCCAAGTGAACCGCAGGGCACGCCAGATGGGCGCGCACCACATCTCCACGGACACCTCCCGCGTCCGCCGCTGGCTGGACGGCGAGCAGCCCCGCGAACCCATCCCGCGGATCCTCTCCGAGCTGTTCTCCGAGCGCTTCGGCGCCGTCGTGGCCATCGAGGACATCGGGCTGCGCACCGCCCACCAGTCACCGTCCGTCTCCGGTGTCGACCTGCCCTGGGCCGGACCCCAGACCGTCGCCCTGCTCAGCGAGTTCTCCCGCAGCGACCTGATGCTCGCCCGCCGCGGCTTCCTCGGCTCCGCCCTGTCGCTCGCGGCCGGACCCTCCCTCATCGAGCCCATGCAGCGCTGGCTCGTGCCCACCCCCGCCGGCGAACCCGAGCGGCCCGAACCGCCCATCGACACCCGACGCCCCGGCCGCCTCTCCCCGGGCGAGCTGGACCTCCTCGAATCCACCACGGCGATGTTCCGCCAGTGGGACGCCCAGTGCGGCGGCGGACTGCGCCGCAAGGCGGTCGTCGGCCAACTCCACGAGGTCACCGACCTCCTCCAGGAACCCCAGCCGGCCGCCACCGCCCAGCGCCTGTTCAAATGCGCCGGCGAACTGGCCGAACTGGCCGGATGGATGAGCTACGACGTGGGCCTGCAGCCCACCGCCCAGAAGTACTTCGTCCTCGCCCTGCATGCCGCCAAGGAAGCGGGCGACAAGCCACTCGGCTCGTACATCCTCTCCTCCATGAGCCGCCAGATGATCCACCTCGGCCGGCCCGACGACGCCCTCGAACTCATCCACCTCGCCCAGTACGGCAGCCGCGACTGCGCCACCCCGCGCACCCAGGCCATGCTGTATGCGATGGAGGCCCGCGCCTACGCCAACATGGGCCAGCCCTCCAAGTGCAAGCGGGCCGTCCGCATGGCCGAGGACACCTTCGCCGACGTCGGCCTCGACGGCGAGCCCGAGCCCGACTGGATCCGCTTCTTCTCCGAGGCCGAGCTGAACGGCGAGAACTCCCACTCCTACCGCGACCTCGCCTATGTCGCCGGACGCTCCCCGACGTACGCCTCCCTCGCCGAGCCCGTGATGGAGCGGGCCGTCGCCCTCTTCGAGAAGGACAGCGAGCACCAGCGTTCGTACGCGCTCAACCTCATCGGCATGGCCACCGTGCACCTCCTCAAGCGGGAGCCCGAGCAGTCCGCCGCCCTCGTCGAGAAGGCCCTCGGCGTCGCCAAGAGGGTCCGCTCCGAGCGCGTCAACACCCGGTTGCGCAAGACCGTCGACACGGCCGCCCGCGACTTCCGCGACGTCGCCGAGGTCGTCCAGCTCACCGACCGGCTCACCGCCCTGCTGCCCGAGACCGCGGAGGCGGTCTGAGCACCGGCACCCCTCAGACTCCGGCCGCGACAGACGTCCCCCACTGCCCGACTCGGCTCCCCCGCCGCCAGGACACAGGGACGCTGCCGCGGCCGGATACCTCTTTGCGGCCAAACCGGCGCGCGCTCTCGCGGATGTGGTCGATCGCCGTTGTGGTTCCTCGACCGGTGGGCGCGGTTTCGGCAGGGTGCGCGCGTTACATACCCGTGACCTTGCCGTTCACAGTCGCGTAACACGTCCCACCCCTTCGTCACTGCGGCGAAACATCGTGCGGCATCGACGGAAACCGCGCTGCGCGAATCTCTGGCGCATAACCGGCCACCCCTCACGGCCAAGCCGCTCTCCGGCCCCGCCCCCGCACAGGCCGAACCGACGACGAGGAGACGCCGATGGCACCAGCCATCACGACCCTGGCCGCAGACGCCCCCGAGCTGTCTGCAGCCAACACCGGGTTCATGCTCATCTGCTCCGCCCTGGTCATGCTGATGACCCCGGCACTCGCCTTCTTCTACGGAGGCATGGTCCGCGTCAAGTCCACCCTGAACATGCTGATGATGAGCTTCATCAGCCTCGGGATCGTCACGATCCTCTGGGTGCTCTACGGCTTCAGCATGGCCTTCGGCACCGACTCCGGATCGCTCATCGGCTGGTCCTCCGAGTACGTCGGCCTCAGCGGCATCGGCGTCACCGAACTCTGGGACGGCTACACCATCCCGGTGTACGTCTTCGCCGTCTTCCAGCTGATGTTCGCGATCCTCACCCCCGCCCTCATCAGCGGCGCCCTCGCCGACCGCGTCAAGTTCACCGCCTGGGCCCTCTTCATCGCCCTGTGGGTCACCGTCGTCTACTTCCCCGTCGCCCACTGGGTCTGGGGCGCCGGCGGCTGGCTCTTCGAGATGGGCGTCATCGACTTCGCCGGCGGTACGGCGGTCCACATCAACGCCGGTGCCGCGGCCCTCGGCGTCATCCTCGTCATCGGCAAGCGCGTCGGCTTCAAGAAGGACCCGATGCGCCCGCACAGCCTCCCGCTGGTCATGCTCGGCGCCGGTCTGCTCTGGTTCGGCTGGTTCGGCTTCAACGCCGGCTCCTGGCTCGGCAACGACGACGGCGTCGGCGCGGTGATGTTCGTCAACACCCAGGTCGCCACCGCCGCCGCCATGCTCGCCTGGCTGCTCTACGAGAAGGTCCGCCACGGCTCCTTCACCACCCTGGGCGCCGCCTCCGGCGCGGTCGCCGGCCTCGTCGCCATCACCCCGTCCGGCGGCTCCTGCTCCCCGCTCGGCGCGATCGCCATCGGCGCCATCGCCGGTCTCGTCTGCGCCATGGCCGTCGGCCTCAAGTACAAGTTCGGCTACGACGACTCCCTCGACGTCATCGGCGTCCACCTCGTCGGCGGTGTCATCGGCTCCCTGCTCGTCGGCCTCTTCGCCACCGGTGGCGTCCAGTCCGACGCCAAGGGACTCTTCTACGGCGGCGGCCTCGAGCAGCTCGGCAAGCAGGCCATCGGCGTCGTCGCCGTCCTCGCCTACTCTCTGATCGCCTCCGCGATCCTCGCGCTGCTCATCGACAAGACGATGGGCATGAGGGTCAGCGAGGACGACGAGGTCTCCGGCATCGACCAGGTCGAGCACGCCGAGACCGCGTACGACTTCAGCGGAGCCGGCGGCGGCGCCTCCTCGCGCTCCACCGCCGCCCCCGCCCCCGCCGTCACGGAGAACAAGAAGGTGGACGCATGAAGCTCATCACCGCGGTCGTGAAGCCGCACCGGCTCGACGAGATCAAGGAGGCCCTCCAGGCCTTCGGGGTCCAGGGCCTCACGGTCACCGAGGCCAGCGGCTACGGCCGCCAGCGCGGCCACACCGAGGTCTACCGCGGTGCCGAGTACACCGTCGACCTCGTCCCCAAGATCCGCATCGAGGTGCTCGTCGAGGACGAGGACGCCGAACAGCTCATCGATGTCGTGGTCAAGGCCGCCCGAACCGGCAAGATCGGTGACGGCAAGGTGTGGAGCGTGCCGGTCGAGACCGCCGTACGGGTCCGCACCGGCGAACGCGGTCCGGACGCACTGTAAGCGCGGAGCACGAGGGAGCTGCTGGGTGACGAGCGTCGACACGAGTACGCGAGCGGAAGACTCGGGACCCAGCGGTTACGCGGC
>NZ_JBHWBS010000052.1:0-2316 GCF_042735655.1 Streptomyces sp. NPDC059567
AGGGGCGGCAGCGTCAGTTGTGTCAAAGACACCGCCGCCGCTTCGGTCACACCGCGGCGAGGGGCCGCTCCTCGGGGTCCTTCGCCGGGGCCGCCGGCACTGGCCGGCGCCTCGGGATGAAGAGGGAGGCCACCGCCCCCAGGGCCACCGCTCCCGCGCCGACCCACAGCGCGGGTACCAGGCCGTCGACGAAGCTCCGGCCGGACTCGTACCCGCCCTGCGCAGCGAAGATCGAGGCCATCACCGCGACGCCCAGCGCTCCGCCGACCTCGCGCAGCGCGTTGTTGGCGCCGGACGCGATGCCCTGCTCCGACGGGCGGACGCTGGACATGACGAGGTTGGCCGCCGGCGCGAAGTACAGCGCCATGCCGATGCCGCTCACGACCAGCGCGGGGAGCTGGACGGCGTACGAGGCGTCGGGGGTCAGGACGAGCGCGAACCAGGCGAGGCCGAGCGCCTGGAGGGCGAGGCCCGCGGCGACGACCGGGCGGCCGCCGATCCGATCGGAGAGGGCGCCCGCGAGCGGCGCGACGAGCATCGGCATTCCGGTCCAGGGCAGCATCCGCAGACCCGCCTCGGTCGGCGAGTAGCCGAGCACGCCCTGCATGTACTGGCTGAGCAGGAAGATCGAGCCGAACATGCCGAGGAACATCAGCAGGCTGGCCGCGTTGATCCCGGAGAAGGCGCGGTCGCGGAAGAGCCGCATGGGCAGCATCGGCGCCTTGCCGCGGATGCCGTGGCGGATGAATCCGCCGATGAGCGCGGCGCCGGCGATCAGTGCGGTGAGGACGGTCATGGAGGTCCAGCCGTCGATCGGGCCGCGGATCAGCCCGTACACGATGCCGAACAGGCCGCTGCTGGCGAGAAGCGTGCCGACGACGTCGAGGCGGGCGCCGGTGCCGTGCGACTCGGCGAGCCGCAGCCGGGCGAGCGGGAGCAGGGCGAGGCCGAGCGGGACGTTCAGCCAGAAGATCCACTGCCAGGAGATGTGCTCGGTGAGGGTGCCGCCGATGAGCGGGCCGGCGGCGACGGCGAGGCCGTTGACGGCGCCCCAGATGCCGAACGCCATCCCGCGCTTGGCGGCCGGGACGGCCGCGGTGAGCAGGGTGAGGGTGAGCGGCATCATGATCGCGGCGCCGACGCCCTGGACGGCGCGCGCGGCGATCAGGGCGTCGATGCCGGGGGCGAGCGCGGCCGCGGCGGAGGCGACGGTGAAGACCGCGATCCCGATGCCGAAGAGCCGGCGGCGGCCGAAGCGGTCGCCGAGGGCCGCGCCGAACATCAGCAGGACGGCGAAGGTGAGGGTGTACGCGCTCACCGTCCATTCGAGGTCGTGCAGCGCTCCTCCGAGGTCCTCGCGGATCGAGGGCAGGGCGGTGGTGACGACGAGGTTGTCGAGGGCCGCCATGAAGCCGGCGACGCTGGTGATGACGAGGGCCCAGGCGGCGGAACCGCGGCGGGCTGCTGGCTGGTTCATTACTGCCCCTCAGGTCTCAGGTTAGTTATTGATGACTAACTTTCGCGATCATGAAAAAGCGGTACGCATCACATGGCAGGCGCTACTTCTCCAGACGGCCGAGGCGACGGGCGGAGGGATAGAACCCTTCCCAGACCCGGTGCTCGGGCGGAAATCCCATGGCGACGAGGGTGTTGATGAGCATGCCGTACGCCAGGAAGGTCGTGGTCTCGTTGGCGTCCGCGCCGAGCGGCAGGTGGACGGTCTCCCAGAGCTCCATCCAGCCGGCCCGGACCGCCTCGCCGAACTCGTGGTCGCCGGCCTCCTCCGCCGCGGCCACCGCGACGTACACCTGCATCTGCATCAGGAGCCGGTCCGGCTGCTCGGCGATGAGCCGGGTGTAGGCGTTGGCCATGGCATGCAGGGCCTCCTCCCCCGTCAGCCCCTCGACGGCCTCCCGGAAGACTCGCCGGGTGTCCTCCAGACAGCGCTCGGACGCCGCCAGGAAGATCGCCTTCTTGCCGGGGAAGAGGCGGAAGAGGTACGGCTGCGAGACACCGACACGGCGGGCGATCGCCTCCGTGGAGGTGCCGTGGTAGCCACCGCGGGCGAACTCCTGCATCGCCGCGCGGATGACGCTCTCGCGCCGCTCCTCCGCACTCATCCTGACCATGGAACTAAGTTAGTACTCAATCACTAACTTGGTCAAGGGAAGCGTGAGGGCTTGCCCCAAGGAGGAGGGGGTGTTGCGCGTTAACACGTGGCCCCCCCACCCGAAGGCGAGGGCGCGCAGCCCGGAAACCACCCCAACCGGCAACCACAACGTCCGCACGGGCCACCCAACCCACAGGCACGTCAAA
>NZ_JBHWBS010000052.1:2326-6143 GCF_042735655.1 Streptomyces sp. NPDC059567
ATCTCTCACAAAAACCCATATCGGCACCCCGTGCGGGGGGTGGGCCCCCCCCCTGGTGGGCGGGGCCGCCCGCGCCGCGGGGCCCCCCCCATCCTGGCGCTCGGTGCCGCTACGCGAGCCTGACCACGGCCCGGGACATGCCCAGGACCTTCTGGCCCGCCGACATCGCGGTCAGGTCCACCCGGACCTGGTTGTCGTCCAGCTTCGCCGCCACCTTCGCGCTGACCTCGATCAGGGCGCCGTCGTCGTCGTTGGGCACGACCACCGGCTTGGTGAAGCGCACGCCGTACTCGACGACGGCCGCCGGGTCGCCGGCCCAGTCGGTGACGACGCGGATCGCCTCGGCCATGGTGAACATGCCGTGCGCGATGACGTCCGGCAGGCCGACGCCGACCGCGAACTTCTCGTTCCAGTGGATCGGGTTGAAGTCACCGGAGGCGCCGGCGTACCGCACCAGCGTGGCGCGCGTCACCGGGAAGGACTGCGCCGGCAGCTCCGTGCCGACCTCGACCTCGTCGTAAGCGATCTTCGCGGTCATCCTCAGGCCTCCTCGGGGGCGCGCGACACGAGCTTGGTCCAGGCGGTCACGACGTGCTCGCCGGTCTCGTCGTGGACCTCACCGCGGATGTCCAGGATGTCGTTGCCCGCCATCGACTTGATCGCCTCGATGGTCGAGACGACCGACAGCCGGTCCCCCGCCCGCACCGGCCGGGTGTACGTGAACTTCTGGTCGCCGTGCACGACACGGCTGTAGTCCAGACCCAGCTGCGGGTCCTCGACGACCTGACCGGCGGCCTTGAAAGTGATCGCGAACACAAAGGTCGGCGGGGCGATCACATCGGGGTGACCGAGCACCTTCGCCGCCTCCTGGTCGGCGTAGGCCGGATTCGCGTCGCCGATCGCCTCGGCGAACTCGCGGATCTTCTCGCGGCCGACCTCGTACGCCGCGGTGGGCGGATAGGTCCGGCCCACGAAGGACTGGTCGAGCGCCATGGACTCGATACCTCCTGGATTTGTTGCCGACAAACGACACGAGGCCGCCCCCTGGTGGGGACGGCCTCGTGTACGAGCCTGATTAGCGCGTCTCGCGGTGCGCCGTGTGCGAGTTGCAGCGAGGGCAGTGCTTCTTCATCTCAAGACGGTCCGGGTTGTTACGCCGGTTCTTCTTGGTGATGTAGTTCCGCTCCTTGCACTCCACGCAGGCCAGCGTGATCTTCGGGCGGACGTCGGTGGCAGCCACGTGAGTGCTCCTTGGACGGACGGATGGACGGATGAACGCATAAAAGAGTAGCCGATCGAAGGACCGACCCCACAATCGGCTACTGTGTGTAGCGGTGACCGGACTTGAACCGGTGACACAGCGATTATGAGCCGCTTGCTCTACCGACTGAGCTACACCGCTTTGATGATCCGGATCCCGCCCGAAGGCGGGTTCCCTCTCACCAGAGCCCCAATACGGAATCGAACCGTAGACCTTCTCCTTACCATGGAGACGCTCTACCGACTGAGCTATTGGGGCGAGCGATGAAGACATTACACGGTCCTCCGCCGATCGCCCAAATCCGTTTCGTGCCCTCTCTCCACGCGCCCGCGCACGAGGTCTTCTCCCCCGTCCCGTAGGCCACACGTGGCCTCATCAGTACGACTATTGCGCTCCTCCTCGAAGGGCGGCCGGAGCGCCCCTAGGCTCGGCTCCACGCTGCGTGATCTTGTTCTTGAGCTGGAACTTGAGGAGCCTTGAGGAGCCCGATGTCAGCCGACAGCAAGCAGCCCCAGCCGCCCGACGACTGGGCCGCCGCCACCGCCGACTCCACCTCGCTCCTGCTCTCCAACGCCCGCCTCACCGACGGACGGACGGTCGACGTCCGGATGGGCGGCGGCCGGATCGAGGCCGTCGGCACGGCCGGCAGCCTCACCGCCCTCGGCGCCCGCGTGGACCTCGCCGGCTATCTCCTGCTCCCCGCCCCCGCGGAGCCGCACGCCCATTCCGACACCGCGCTCAGCGCCGACTCCCCCGGCCCCGTGTCGTACGCCCCCCAGGAGGTGCAGCGGCGGGCCACCGAGGCCGCGCTGCTGCAACTCGGCCACGGCGCCACCGCGCTGCGCGCGCACGTCCGGATCGGCGACGTACAGGGCCTGGGGCCGCTCGAAGCGGTCCTCCAGGCCCGGCGGTCGCTGCGCGGCCTGGCGGACCTCACGACGGTCGCGGTGCCGCGGCTGCTGACGGGGGCGGCGGGCGCGGACGGGCTCGCCATGCTGCGGGACGCCGTGAAGATGGGCGCGGGCGTGGTGGGCGGCTGCCCGGACCTCGACCCCGACCCGGCCGGGTACGTGGAGGCCGTCCTGGAGGTGGCGGCGGAGCAGGGCTGCCCGGTCGACCTGCACACCGACGGTGACGACCCGGCGCGGCTCGCCCGGCTGGCGGCGATGGCGGGCGGACTGCGGCCGGGGGTGACGATCGGCCCGTGCGCGGGCCTGGCCCGGCTCCCCTCGGAGGCGGCGCGACGGGCCGCGGACCAACTGGCCGCGGCCGGGGTGACGGTGGTCTGCCTCCCGCAGGGCGGCTGCGGCGCGACCGAGCTGCGCGGCGCGGCGCCGGTCCGGCTGCTGCGTGCCGCGGGCGTGCGGCTCGCGGCGGGCGGCGGGGCGCTGCGGGACGTCTCCAACCCGGTGGGACGCGGGGATCCGCTGGAGGCCGCATATCTGCTGGCCTCGCTGGGCGGACTGCCGGCCGAGGACGCGTACGGGGCGGTGAGCACGGCGGCCCGTGCGGCGATGGGGCTCCCGGAGGTGCGGGTGGAGGCCGGGTTCCCCGCCGAGCTGCTCGCGGTGCGCGGGGAGCGCCTCTCGGGCGTGCTGTCCCTGGCGTACAGCCGGATCGTGGTGCACCGGGGCCGGGTGGTGGCGCGGACCAGCGCCGTACGGGAGTACTGCGACTCGGCGGCGGCGCTCGACCTGCCGCGCCAGGCCCGCCCCGAACGTCCCGAGCCGGGGAGCCCTCCGGCCGGTCCCGTCGTACGGTCGTGAGTATGCGCATTGTCATCGCTGGAGGACACGGTCAGATCGCCCTGCGCCTGGAGCGCCTGCTCTCGGCGGCGGGGCATGAGCCGGCGGGGCTCATCCGCAACCCGGAGCAGGCCGACGACCTGCGCGCGGCCGGCGCCGAACCGGTCGTGCTGGACCTGGAGTCGGCGACGGTGGAGATGGTCGCGGCGGTCCTGCAGGGCGCCGACGCGGCGGTCTTCGCGGCGGGCGCGGGCCCGGGCAGCGGCACCGCCCGCAAGGACACGGTGGACCGCGCGGCGGCGGTCCTGTTCGCCGACGCGGCGGAACGGGCGGGCGTGCGCCGGTACATCGTCGTCTCGTCCATGGGCGCCGACTCCGCCCATCCGGGCGACGAGGTCTTCGACATCTACCTGCGCGCCAAGGGCGCGGCGGACGACTCCGTGCGCGCCCGAGAGGGTCTGGACTGGACGATCCTGCGCCCCGGCTCGCTGACGAACGACGCGGGCACGGGCCTGGTCCGCCTGGGCGCCGCGACGGGCCGCGGCCCGATCTCCCGCGACGACGTGGCGGCGGTCCTGGCCGAGCTCCTGGACACTCCGGCGACGGCGGGCCTGACCCTGGAACTGATCAGCGGCTCGACCCCGGTCGCGGTGGCGGTGAAGGACATGGCGGGCAACTGACCCACGAGACAAAGAAGAAGGTCCCCCGGGGGGACCCCCGGGTCCGTGGGTATAGCGTGGGGGGGCCCGGGTTCGAACCGGGGGGGGCGTATCCGACGGGTTTTAAGTCCGCGGCCCTTGGGCACACGGGC
>NZ_JBHWBS010000052.1:6153-37225 GCF_042735655.1 Streptomyces sp. NPDC059567
TCGCGGGGCTTGCTCGGGGGGGTGTGTGGTCTTCACGTCTCTGGCCCTAACCGCGGCGCGCGCCCCCCCCCCCCCCCCCCCGCCCCCCCCCCCCCCCCCCCTTCTCTATCGCGTGGCGGCGCCAGGATTCGAACCTGGGTAGGCTAAGCCGACGGATTTACAGTCCGCTCCCATTGGCCACTCGGGCACACCGCCATGGGATGTCGCTGCTCGGAGCCGCTTTTCGGCGGTGCTCCGTGGCAACGACGTAAACGATACCTGATCCTCAGGGGTGCTTCGCCACCGGATTGATCAGCGGTTCGGGCGTGATCGGATGGCTAGGCTTGCCTCGTACGCCAACGCAACCGCAACGCATTCGACGCAAGGAGCCACACGTCATGGCCGACTCCAGTTTCGACATCGTCTCCAAGGTCGAGCGGCAGGAGGTCGACAACGCCCTCAACCAGGCCGCGAAGGAGATCTCGCAGCGCTACGACTTCAAGGGCACCGACGCCTCGATCTCCTGGTCGGGCGAGAAGATCCTGATGCAGGCCAACGGCGAGGAGCGCGTGAAGGCGATCCTCGACATCTTCGAGACCAAGCTGATCAAGCGTGGGATCTCGCTGAAGTCGCTGGACGCCGGTGAGCCGCAGCTGTCCGGCAAGGAGTACAAGATCTTCGCCACGATCGAGGAGGGCATCTCCCAGGAGAACGCCAAGAAGGTCGCGAAGGCCATCCGCGACGAGGGCCCCAAGGGCGTCAAGGCGCAGGTCCAGGGTGACGAGCTGCGGGTCAGCTCGAAGAGCCGGGACGACCTGCAGGCCGTGCAGGCGCTGCTCAAGGGCAAGGACTTCGACTTCGCGATCCAGTTCGTGAACTACCGCTAGTCACGAACTGCGTGTCCGAAAGCCGCCAGCCTCCGGGGTGGCGGGCCTCGCACACTGGACGCGGAGTGAGTGCGAGGAGAGGAACCGCCATGACGGTGTACGCGTACGTCGAGGGGCCACTGGGCGAGATGCTGCTCGCCGGGCGGGGCTCCGGCGAGGCCGGCCGGACCGCGCTGGTGTCGCTGTCGCTGCCCGGGCAGAAGGGTGCCGCCGTCGTCGAGGACGGCTGGCGGCACGCGCCTGAGGCGTTCGAGGAGATCGCCGCACAGCTCGGCGAGTACTTCGCCGGCCGCCGGGACCGCTTCGACATCCCGTTCGCGGACAGCGGGACGGAGTTCCAGCGGCGCGTGTGGCGCGCCCTGGAGGAGATCCCCTACGGATCCACCGTCTCGTACGGGGACATCGCCCGGCAGGTGGGTTCCTCCGGGGCCGGGGTGCGGGCCGTCGGTACCGCCATCGGGCGCAACCCGCTGCTGGTGGTCCGGCCCTGTCACCGGGTGATCGGCGCGGACGGGAGTCTGCGCGGGTACGCGGCCGGCCTGGAGCGCAAGGAGCGGCTGCTCGGGCTCGAAGGCGCCCCGGTGGCGTGATGGACGGGCTGTTCGCCCGGGAGCGGGCCGTCGTGGCCCCGGGTGCGGTGCACGTTCCCGGATGGCTCTCCCTCGACCGGCAGCGGGAGTTGGTGGCCGCCTGCCGGGAGTGGGGGCGCGGGCCGGTGCCGTACCGGCACACCGTGCTGCCGGGCGGCGGCGTGATGTCCGTCCGCTCGCTCTGCCTGGGGCGGCGCTGGGTTCCGTACCGCTATCTCGACACGGTCGATGTCGAACTGCCCGGCTGGTTGGGCGAGTTGGGGCGTGAGGCGGTGACGGAGGCGTACGGGGACGGTCAGGGCTTCAGCCCCGACACCGCCCTCGTGAACTTCTACGACGCGGGCGCCGGCGCCAGGATGGGGCTGCACCAGGACAAGGAGGAGCGGTCCGGTGCGCCGGTGGTGTCGCTGAGCCTCGGTGACCGTTGCGTGTTCCGGTTCGGGAACACCGAGACCCGGGGGAAGCCGTACACCGACGTGGAGTTGGCCTCCGGGGATCTCTTCGTCTTCGGCGGGCCGTCGCGCCTCGCGTACCACGGGGTGCCCAAGGTCCTGCCCGGCACGGCCGATCCGGCCCTTGGGCTGACGGGGCGTCTGAACATCACCCTCCGCGAGACCGGGCTGTGGCGCGACGCGGCCTCAGCGCGAGCGTGAGTGGCCGAAGAGGATCCGGTAGGCGATCAGCAGCACCAGCGAGCCGCCGATGGCCGAGAGCCAGGTGGCCGTGTCGTAGAAGCCGGTGGCGATCGGGCGGTCCAGGAACGTGGACGAGATCCAGCCGCCGATGAAGGCGCCGGCTATGCCGATGAGGGTCGTGCCGATGAGCCCGCCCGGGTCGCGGCCCGGGAGCAGGATCTTGGCGACGACGCCCGCGAGCAGGCCCAGGACGATCCAGCTGATGACGTTCATGGTGAGGAAGACGCGGGGGCCGCGGGCGCGGTTGCGGCGGGCCGTAGTGTGCCGTGCATGACACAGGAACTGCGCCGCTCGCTCGGTGTCCTCGACGCCGTCGTGATCGGGCTGGGCTCGATGGTGGGCGCCGGGATCTTCGTGGCGCTCGGCCCGGCGGCCGAGGCGGCCGGTTCGGGGCTGCTGCCGGCGCTCGGGCTGGCCGCGCTCGTCGCGTACTGCAACGCGATGTCCTCGGCCCGGCTGGCCGCCCTGTACCCGGCCTCGGGCGGGACCTATGTGTACGGTCGCGAACGCCTCGGCTCGTTCTTCGGGTACCTGGCCGGCTGGGCGTTCGTCGTCGGCAAGACGGCCTCGTGCGCGGCGATGGCGCTGACGGTCGGGGCGTACGTCTGGCCGGAGCAGGCCCATGCGGTGGCGGTCGCTTCCGTGGTGGCGCTGACGGCCGTGAACTACGGCGGGGTGCGGAAGTCGGCCCTGCTGACGCGGGTGATCGTGGCGCTGGTCCTCGCGGTCCTGGCGGCGGTGGTGGCGGCGTCCTTCGCCTCCGGCTCCGGGGACTTCGGGCGGCTCGCCCTCGGCGAGGACGTGACGGCCGGCGGGGTGCTCCAGGCGGCTGGGCTGCTGTTCTTCGCATTCGCGGGGTACGCACGGATCGCCACGCTCGGCGAGGAGGTGCGCGATCCGGCCCGGACGATCCCCCGGGCGGTGCCCCTGGCGCTCGGAATCACGCTCGCCGTCTACGCGGCGGTGGCGGTCTGCGTCCTGGCCGTCCTCGGGCCGCAGGCGCTGGCCGCGTCCCCCGCCCCGCTCGTGGACGCGGCCCGGGCGGCCGACGCCGGATGGCTGGTTCCCGTCGTCATGGTGGGCGCGGCGGTCGCCGCGCTGGGCTCACTGCTCTCGCTGATCCTCGGGGTGTCCCGTACGACCCTGGCGATGGCCCGGGACGGTCATCTGCCGGCCGGGCTCGCCGCCGTGCACCCCCGCTTCCAGGTGCCGCACCGGGCGGAGCTCGCGGTGGGCGCGGTGGTGGCCGTGGTGGCGGCGACGGCGGACGTACGGGGCGCGATCGGCTTCTCGTCCTTCGGCGTGCTCGTCTACTACGGGATCGCCAACGCCTGCGCGTGGACGCTGGGCCGCTCCCACCGTCCGCTCGCCGCGCTGGGCCTGGTGGGGTGCGGGGCGCTCGCGTTCGCCCTGCCGCCGGCCTCCGTGCTCGCCGGGCTCGGGGTCCTCGCGGTGGGCACCGTGGCGTACGCGGTCAGCCGGGGACGACGCGAACATCCCTAGTGGGTGGAGTACGTGTACGGGTACGGCTGGTCCGTACGGACGATCTCCTTGCCCAGCGGCAGCAGCGACACCGGGATCAGCTTGAAGTTCGCGATGCCGAGCGGGATGCCGATGATCGTGATGCACAGGACGATGCCGGTGGCGATGTGGCCGAGCGCGAGCCACCAGCCCGCGAGGATCAGCCACAGCACGTTGCCGACGCAGGACGGCGCGCCCGCGTCACGCCGGTCCACGACCGTGTAGCCGAAGGGCCAGAGGGCGTAGATGCCGATGCGGAAGGCGGCGAGACCGAAGGGGATGCCGATGATCGTGATGCAGAGCAGGATGCCGGCCAGCATGTAGCCGAGGAACATCCAGAAGCCGCACAGGATCAGCCAAATGACGTTCAGGATTGTCTTCATGGGCGACGACCTGCCATCTGCTCGAGTCGGGCGATGCGCTCCGCCATCGGCGGGTGCGTCGAGAACATCTTCGATAGACCCCTGCCCGCTCCGAACGGGTTGGCAATCATCATGTGGCTCGCGGTCTCGATCTTGGGCTCGGGCGGCAGCGGCAGCTGCTTCGTCCCCGCTTCGAGCTTGCGCAGGGCGCTCGCGAGGGCCAGCGGGTCGCCGGTGAGCTGGGCACCGGAGGCGTCCGCCTCGTACTCCCGCGAGCGGCTGATGGAGAGCTGGATGACCGAGGCGGCGACCGGGCCGAGGATCATGATCAGCAACATGCCGAGGAGGCCGGGGCCGTCGTCGTCGCTGGAGCGGCCGATCGGGATCAGCCAGGCGAAGTTGACCAGGAACATGATCACGGACGCGAGCGCTCCGGCGACGGAGGAGATCAGGATGTCCCGGTTGTAGACGTGGCTCAGCTCGTGGCCGATCACACCGCGCAGCTCGCGCTCGTCGAGGATCCGCAGGATGCCCTCGGTGCAGCACACGGCCGCGTTGCGGGGGTTGCGGCCGGTGGCGAAGGCGTTCGGCGCCTGGGTCGGCGAGATGTAGAGCCGGGGCATCGGCTGGCGGGCCTGGGTGGAGAGCTCGCGCACCATCCGGTAGAGCCCGGGCGCCTCGAACTCGCTCACCGGCCGGGCCCGCATGGCCCGCAGGGCCAGCTTGTCGCTGTTCCAGTAGGCGTACGCGTTGGTGCCGAGCGCCACGACGAGCGCGACGATCAGCCCCGTACGCCCGAAGAAGCTGCCGATGAGGATGATGAGGGCCGAGAGCCCTCCGAGGAGGACGGCGGTCCTCAGCCCGTTGTGCCGGCGGTGCACGGTACGCCCTCCAAGTGGTGCGGCAGGGGAACCCTTTGCTGTGTGGTGGTCCTCCCCCAGACTTCGTCCGGGTTGGACCCCCATGTCCAGTGGACCCTCCCGTACTGGTCAACGCCAGGCGGGATGCGCGGGTTCCCCTGCCCCCACCGGGGGCTCCGTGGGCCGTACGGGTGATCAGCGCGGGGCCGGCAGGCCCGCCTTCTCCAGTGCGGCGGCGACGGGCTCGACCTCGCTGGTGCAGTGCGCGCAGCGGGTGGCGACGGCCGGGATCTCGGTGAAGCAGCGGGGGCAGTCGCGCTTCTCCGACTTGGCGTCGGCCTCTTCCTTGGCGAACCTCTCCTGGACCTTCGCCATGGGGACGACGATCATGAAGTAGAGCACCGCGGCGGTGATCACGAAGGCTATGGCGGCGGCGATCGCCAGACCGTATGGGAAGATCGTCTCGCCGACAGTGAACCGGGCCTCGCTGAAATCGCCGACGGAGCCGGTGGCGAGACCGATGAGCGGGGTGATGAACGCCTTGCTGAAGCCGGTCACGACGGTGGTGAAGGCCGATCCGACGGCCAGACCGATGGCCATCGAGACGACGTTCCCGCGAAGTATGAAGTCCTTGAAACCGTTCAGCACGGGTGAAGCTCCTTGATGCTTTTCTCTGTGGGGGGTGTGGGGGTGTGCGGGCTCAGAAGAGCGTGGTGGCCGCGAAGCGCAGCGCGAACTGCGGGTAGCCCGACAGCACGACGCCCACGACGGCGGTGACCGCGATCGCCAGGGTGATCGGGGCGGGCATGCGCGCGTGGGCCTGCTCCACCGTCGGCGCACGGAACAGCAGTGCCGTCCACCGCAGGTAGTAGTAGAGGCCGATCACGACGTTGACGCCCATGATCACGGCCAGCCAGCCGAGGCCCGCGTCGACCGCCGCCGAGAAGACGGTGACCTTGGCGAAGAGGCCGATGATACCGGGCGGCAGTCCGGCCAGATTGAGCAGGAAGAAGCCCAGGGTGAGGGCGATCACAGGACGGTCGGCGTAGAGGCCGCGGTAGTCGGAGATCCGGTTCTCGGGGTGCGTACGGGCGACCAGCACGACCACCGCGAAGGCGCCGAGGTTCACGACGGCGTACATGAGGGCGTACGCGACGGTGGCGCCGATCTGGTCGTCGCTGGAGTACGCGGCGGCGGCGATCGGCACCAGGAGGTAGCCGGCCTGGGCGACGGAGGACCAGGCGAGCAGCCGGACCGCGCTCCACGCGCGCGTGGAGACCTGCCGTAGGGCGGCCACGTTGCCGACGGTCATGGTGAGCGCGGCGAGGACCGCGAGCGCGGGGCCCCAGACGTCCGCGTACGAGGGGAACGCGACGACCGTGACGAGGATGAGGCCGGTGAAGCCGACGGCCTTGCCGACCACGGAGAGATAGCCGGCGACGGGCAGGGGGGCGCCGACGTAGGTGTCGGGGACCCAGAAGTGGAAGGGGACGGCGGCCGTCTTGAAGGCGAAGCCGACCAGGGTGAGGGCGACGCCCGCCTGCGCGAGGGTCTCCAGCTGACCGGGCACGTCGTCGAGGCGCTGGGCGATCTCGGTGAGGTACAGGGTGCCGGTCGCGCCGTACACGAAGCTGACGCCGAGCAGGGTCACGGCGGTCGCGGTGACGGAGGAGAGGAAGAACTTCAGCGCGGCCTCGCTGGACTGCCGGTCGCCCCGGCGCAGACCGACCAGCGCGAAGGCGGGCAGGGAGGCCACTTCGAGGGCGACGACGAGGGTCGCGAGGTCCCGGGAGGCGGGCAGCAGCGCCGCGCCGGCGGCCGACGACAGCAGCAGGAACCAGTACTCGCCGGCGGGGAGCTTCTCGCGGGTGTCCGAGAGCGACAGCAGGGCCGTGAGCAGCGCCCCGCCGAGCACCAGGAACTGGATGACGAGGGTGAAGCGGTCGGCGGTGTAGCTGCAGGCGGCGGTCGCGGCCGGATCGGTGGTGAGGCAGAAGGTCGAGCGGTCGCCGGCGCGCAGCGGGATCAGCAGGGCGATCGAGGCGACGAGCCCGGCGATCGCGGTCCAGCCGAGGAGCTGCTTGTGCCGCGCGGGGACGAAGAGGTCGGCGACGAGCACGGCAAGGGCGACCACGGCGGTGAGCGTGGGTGGCGCGATCGCGAGCCAGTCGACGGACTGGACGAGGTTCGTGGTCGTCACGAGTTCCCTCCCGCGAGGAGCTTCTGGACGGCCGGATCGGTGAGGCCGAGGAGGACCGCGGGCCACAGGCCGGCGAGGACGGTGAGGGCGACGAGCGGGGTCCAGGCGGCGAACTCGTACCCCTGGACGTCGGCGATCACCGTCTCCCCGCTGGGGCGGGGGCCGCCCATGCAGACGCGGCGGACGACGACGAGCAGGTACGCGGCGGTGAGCAGGGTGCCGAAGGCGCCGATCGCCATGAAGGTGAGGAAGGCGGGGCGGCTGAGGCCCGCGGCCGGTTCGAAGGCGCCGAACAGGGCCAGCATCTCGCCCCAGAAGCCGGCGAGGCCGGGCAGTCCGAGGGAGGCGACGGCGGAGAAGGCGAGCAGTCCGCCCAGCCGGGGGGCGCGGCCGTAGAGCGCGGCGCCGGTGGCGCCCGCGAGGGTGTCGAGGTCGGCGGTGCCGTACCGGTCCTTGAGCGCGCCGACCAGGAAGAAGAGCAGGCCGGTGATGAGGCCGTGGGCGATGTTGGCGAAGAGCGCGCCGTTGACTCCCGTGGGGGTCATGGTGGCGATGCCGAGGAGCACGAAGCCCATGTGGCCGACGGACGAGTACGCGATCAGGCGCTTGAGGTCGCCCTTGTTGCCGGGCTTCGCGAGGGCGAGGCAGGCGAGCGATCCGTAGATGATGCCGGCGACGGCGAAGGCCGCGAGATAGGGGGCGAAGACCCTCATGCCGTCCGGGGCGATCGGGAGAACGATCCGGACGAAACCGTACGTACCCATCTTCAGCAGGACGCCCGCGAGGAGGACCGAGCCGACGGTGGGGGCGGCCGTGTGGGCGTCCGGGAGCCAGCTGTGCAGCGGCCACATCGGGGTCTTCACCGCGAGCCCGATCCCGATCGCGAGAACGGCGATGACCTGCACGGATGTGGTCAGTCCACGGCCGTTGTCAGAGGCCAGTGCCACCATGTCGAACGTGCCCGCCTTCACGCCGATGAGGAGCAGGCCGAGCAGCATGACGACCGAACCGAGCAGCGTGAAGAGGATGAACTTCCAGGCGGCCGCCTGCCTGCCCTCGCCGCCCCAGCGGGCGATGAGGAAGTACATCGGGATGAGGACCATCTCGAAGGCCAGGAAGAACAGGATCAGGTCGAGGACGGCGAAGGTGGCGAGCGTGCCGGACTCGAGGACGAGGAGCAGTGCCACGAAGCCCTTGGGGGAAGGGCCGCTGGGCATCTTGAAGTAGCTGTAGAGCGCGCAGAGGAAGGTCAGCAGCGCGGTCATGACCAGGAGGGGGAGGGAAATGCCGTCGACGCCGAGGTGGAGCCGCACGTCGAGTGCGGGGATCCACGTGATGTCCGTGCTCGCCTGGATCCTCGACGGCTGGTCGTGGTCGAAGCCGAGGGCGAGGACGATCGCGGCGATCAGGACGACGCCCGTGACGGTCACGCCGTGGCGGAGCACGGCCTGGTCGGGCGACTTCCCCTTCAGCCCGGGCGGGGCTGGGAGAAGAGCGGCGGCGGCTCCGACGAGCGGGCCGGCGACGATCAACGCAAGAAGGAACTGCATCACGGATTCGCTGATATCGATCACGTCTCACGCTCCGGCGGCGACGAGTACGGCGGCGATCGCCAGGACGACGGAGCCGGCGAGCAGGGCGCTCAGATAGGTCTGCACGTTGCCGGTCTGGGCGCGGCGGACGAGCCATCCGAGCCACTTGGTGCCGGTGCCCGCGCCGCTCACGTAGGTGTCGACGACCTCGCGGTCCAGGAAGCGGACCAGGGAGGCCGCGGCCAGGACGGGGCGGACGAACACCGCGGTGTAGAGGGCGTCCAGGTGGAAGCCGGTGACCGCGTGGCGGTGCAGCGGGCCGAGGAGGACACGGCCGGGGTCGGTCGGGTCCTCGGCCGGGTGCGGCAGGTGCAGGGCCTCGGCCTCGACCTGGCCCGCCTCGGCGTCGGGGTGGGCGACGTGCGCCGCGACCGGCTCGCCTGCGGGGCCCTTTCCGGCGGGCACCTTGGTGGCGAGGGTGCGCCAGACCGCGTAGGTGACGACGGCGCCGACGAGCGCGATGCCCGTGCCGAGGACCGCGGTGGTGACGGTCGGCGTGAGGGCGTTGCCGTCGAACCAGTCGTCGAGGTACGTGACGCTCAGACCGAAGCCGAGGGAGGGGATCGCGAGCACCCACAGGACGGTGGTCATGGCGAGCGGCTGGCGACCGTGGTCGGGGGCCTCGGCGCCCCGGCCCCGGAAGGCGAGCAGCCAGAGGCGGCTCGCGTACGCGGCGGTGAGGAGGGCGGTGACCAGGCCCGCGACGAGGACGGTCCAGCCGGCCCCGGCGGGGGCGACGGTGCGGTCCCCCAGCGCGGTGTGCTCGGCGGCCACCAGGACGGCTTCCTTGGAGAAGAAGCCGGCGAACGGCGGCAGGGCGGCGAGCGCGAGGAGGGCGACGGTCATCGTCCAGTACGCGTCGGGGACCCGCTTGGTCAGGCCGCTCATCCGGGACATGGCCGAGAGCGAGTTCGTACCGGCGGCGTGGATGATCGCGCCGGCGGCGAGGAAGAGGAGGGCCTTGAAGGCGCCGTGGGAGATGAGGTGGAAGACGGCGGCCCCGCGGTCGCCGACGGCCAGGGCGCCCGCCATGTAGCCGAGCTGGCCGATGGTGGAGTAGGCGAGGACCCGCTTGATGTCGTCCTGGGCGAGCGCGGCGAGCGCCGAGCCGACCATCGTGACGGCGGCCATCACGGCGAGCACGGTCAGCGCGGCCGCGGACGAGGTGAAGACGGGCAGCAGACGGGCCACGAAGTAGATACCGGCGGCGACCATCGTCGCCGCGTGGATGAGCGCGGAGACGGGGGTGGGGCCGGCCATGGCGTCGGGGAGCCAGGTGTGCAGCGGGAACTGCGCGGACTTGCCCGCCACGCCCGCGAGGAGCAGCAGCGCGATGAGGGTGGGGTGCTCCAGGGCGCCGCGCTCGACGGCTTCGAGGATCCCGTCGATCCGGAACGTCTGCGCGTCCGTGGCCAGCGCGAAGAGGCCGATCAGGAAGGGGACGTCGCCGAGCTTGGTGACCAGGAAGGCCTTGAGGGAGGCGGCCCGCGCCTCGGGGGTCTCCCAGTAGTGGCCGACGAGGAAGTACGAGCAGATGCCCATGATCTCCCAGCCGACCAGGAGCACCATCAGGTCGCCGGAGTAGACGACGAGCAGCATCGCGGCGGAGAAGAGGGAGACGAGCGCGGCGTACGAGGGGTAGCGCGGGTCGTCCCGGAGATACCCGGTCGAGTAGATCTGCACACAGGTGGCGACGACGCCGACCAGCACGGCGGCGAGGGCGGCGAAGCCGTCGATGTACAGCGCCAGGTCGATCGGGACCGAGCCGGTCGGGGTGAGCTGGGTGGAGGCCTCGATCGTCTCCCCCCCGCCCTGCCGGACGGCGACGAGCACGGCCAGGACGGCCGCGGCGAGCGACGGCAGGACGGCGAGGGGGCGGACGAAGCCGGGGGCCGTGCGGCCGAGGAGCAGGCCGGCGACGGAGCCGAGGAAAGGAAGGAGCGGGACGAGCCAGGCGAGGGTCGTGGTGGTCACGCGGTGGCCTCGGCCTTCTCGTCGTCGGAGGGCGCCTCCGCCGTGTCGCGCAGCCGGTCGACGTCCGAGCTGCCGCGGTTGCGGTAGACCATCAGGACGATCGCGAGACCGATGCCGATCTCGGCGGCGGCGATGGCGATGGTGAAGAGGGTGAGCGCCTGGCCGGCGTGGAGGGCGTCGCGGAGCCAGACGTCGAACGCGACCAGGTTGAGGTTGACGGCGTTGAGCATCAGCTCGACGGACATCAGGACCAGGATCGCGTTGCGGCGGGCGAGGACGCCGTAGAGGCCGACGCAGAAGAGCAGGGCGGCGAGGACGGCGGGGTAGGCGAGATGCATCAGTCCCGGGCCTCCTTGGCGTTCTTGCGGGACAGGACGATCGCGCCGACCAGCGCGGCGAGGAGGAGGACGGAGAGGGCCTCGAAGGGCAGCACCCAGTGCCGGAAGAGGATCTCGCCGGACACCTTGGTGGAGCCCTGGGCCGGTCCGTCCAGGTCGATCCAGGTCGTACGGAACGCGTCGACGACCACCCAGACGAGCGCAGCGGCCGCGGCGAGCGCGACCGCGAGGGCGACGGGGCGGTTGCCCGAGTCGGCGTCCGGGGATCGGCCGATGGGGGCCTTGGTCAGCATGAGGCCGAAGAGGAGGAGGACGACGACGGAGCCGACGTAGATCAGCACCTGGACCCAGGCGATGAACTCGGCGGTGAGGAGGAGGTACTCCACGGCGAGCCCGCCGAGCGTCACGACCAGCCAGAGCGCGGCGTGGACGAGCTGGCGGGTGGTGACGGTGACGACGGCCGCGCCGAGGGTGGCGAGGCCGACGAGGAGGAAGGCGATCTCGACGCCGGAGGGCGAGAGGAAGCCGGGGGTGGCGGCGGCGAGACCGGTGGCGGCGAGCGTCACTGCTGGTCCCCCTCGGCCTCGGCGGCCTCGGCGGCCGCTGCCGCGGCGGCGGCCTTCTCCACGGCCTTGCGAGCCGCGGCGATCTCCTTGGGCTCCTCGGCGCGCGGGTCGAGCGCGGGCGGTTCCGGAACAGTCCACATCCACTCGCGGAGCTTGTCGCGCTCATGGGTGAGTTCGTGGATGTCGGTCTCCGCGTACTCGAACTCGGGCGACCAGAACAGCGCGTCGAAGGGGCAGACCTCGATGCAGATACCGCAGTACATGCAGAGGGCGAAGTCGATGGCGAAGCGGTCGAGGACGTTGCGGCTGCGCTCGCGGCCGCCGGGGGTGGCGGCGGGCACCGTCTCCTTGTGGGAGTCGATGTAGATGCACCAGTCGGGGCACTCGCGGGCGCAGAGCATGCAGACGGTGCAGTTCTCCTCGAAGAGCCCGATGACGCCGCGGGTGCGGGGCGGGAGTTCGGGCTGCTTGTCGGGGTACTGCGCGGTGACGGTCTTCTTCGTCATCGTGCGGAGGGTGACGGCGAGGCCCTTGGCCAGGCCGGAACCGGGGATCGGGGACATCAGTTGATCGCCACCTTCACGATGCCGGTGAGCGCGATCTGCGCGAGGGCGAGCGGGATGAGGGTCGTCCAGGCGAGCTTCTGGAGCTGGTCCTCGCGCAGGCGCGGGTAGCTCACGCGGAGCCAGATGACGACGAAGGCGAGGACCGCGGTCTTGAGGAGGGTCCAGACCCATCCGAGGCCGTCGGCGCCGAAGGGGCCGTGCCAGCCGCCGAGGAAGAGGACGGTGGTCAGGCCGCAGAGGACGACGATGCCGGCGTACTCGGCGAGCAGGAAGAGCGCGAAGCGGAGGCCGGTGTACTCGGTGTACGCGCCGAAGATGATCTCGGAGTCGGCGACGGGCATGTCGAACGGCGGGCGCTGGAGTTCGGCGAGGCCGGCGACGAAGAAGACGAGCGCGCCGACGATCTGCCAGGGCAGCCACCACCACTCGAAGGCGTTGAGGATGCCGGGGAGGGAGACGGTGCCGGCGGCCATCGCGACGGAGGCGGCGGTGAGCAGCATCGGGAGCTCGTAGGCGAGCAGCTGGGCGGCGGTGCGGAGGCCGCCGAGCAGGGAGAACTTGTTGGCGGAGGCCCAGCCGGCCATGAGGCTGCCGAGGACGCCGACGCCCATGACGGCGAGCACGAAGAAGATGCCGGCGTCGACGACCTGGCCGACGGCTCCTTCGCTGGGGCCGATGGGGATGGCGACGAGGACGAGGAGGTACGGGAGGAGGGCGACGGCTGGCGCGAGCTGGAAGATCCGGCGGTCGGCGTTGGCCGGGACGACGTCCTCCTTCTGCGCGAACTTGACCCCGTCGGCGACGAGCTGCGCCCACCCGTGGAATCCACCGGCGTACATGGGCCCGAGGCGGCCCTGCATATGGGCCATGACCTTGTGCTCGGTCTGCCCGATGACGAGGGGCAGCACGAGGAACACGGCGAAGACGACGAGCAGCCGGAGGGCGACGTCGAGAGCGTCGTTCACGCGGGTTCGCCTCCGGCGGGGGTGGTGGGGTCGGTGGGGTTGGTGAGGTCGGTGCGGTCCGTCGCGTCTGTGGCGCCGGGTGCTCCGGTCGGGCCGGTGGCGCCGGGTGCTCCGATCGGGCCGGACGGGCCGGTGGCGCCGGACGCCCCGGCGTCACCGCCGCCGCGGCGCGGCTCCGCCTCGGGGGCGGGGGCCGGCTCGGGCGTGGGCTCGGCCTCGGGGGCCGGCTCCGGGGCGGGCTCGGCCTTCGGGGCGGGCGCCGGTGCCGGGGACGGTGCCGTTTCGGGGGTCGGCTCGGTCTCGGGGCCGGGTGTCGCCTCGGGCGCCTGTGCCCGGTCCGGGGCGGGGGTCGCCTCGGGCGTGGGCTCGGCCTCGGGGGCGGGGGCCGGCTCCGGGGCGGGCTCGGCCTTCGGGGCGGGTGCCGGTTCCGGGGACGGTGCCGCCTCAGAAGTCGGCGTCGGCGCCGTTTCGGGGGTCGGTGGCGGCGTGCCGGGCTCGTCGTCGAACGCTGGGCGGGCGTGGTGCCACGGGGCGTCCGAGCTCTGGGTGCGGGGCGACTTCTGGGCCGGGGTCTCGGGTTCGGAGGGCGCGCCCTCCGCGCGCTGGCTCGCCGAGCCCGCGCTCGCGGAGCGACTCCGGCGCGGGCCGGCGGCGGGCGCGGCCGTGCCGGGCTCTGCCTCCAGCGCCTGGCTCGCCGAGCTGCCGGGCTCCGCGGGACCCGGCGCCTGCGGCGCCGGCTCGCTCGGCGTGACCGGTTCGGCAGCCTGGCTCGCGGAGCCGTCCGCCGTCGTGCGGCTGCGGCGCGGCGGGCGACCCGGCGCCGTGCTCTGCTCCACCGGTTCGGCCGCCTGGCTCGCCGAGCCGTCCGCCGTCGTGCGGCTGCGGCGCGGCGGGCGGGTGGGGGCTTCGGGGGTGCCCGGCTCGGCGGCCTGGGTGGTGGGCTCCGGGGGCTGGGTGGCCGAGCCGTCCGCCGCCGTGCGCGTGCGGCGGGCCGGGCGGTCGCCGGCTGCCGCGCGGGCGGGGCGGGCCGGGGCAGGGGGGAGCTGGCCCTTCATGGGGCCCCAGTCGTTGGGGTCCGGGACGCCCGGCGGGAGCATCTGGCGGCGCTTCGGGCCACCGTGCTCCGACTCGCCCGGCTCCTTCGCGCCCGGCCACGCCTTCACGACCCGCGCCGCCAGGACGAAGTCCTTCCGCAGCGGGTGGCCCTCGAAGTTCTCCGGCAGGAGCAACGGGACGAGGTTCGGGTGGCCCGTGAACTCGACGCCGAACATCTCGTGCGTCTCGCGTTCGTGCCACGCCGCGCCGGCGTAGATGTCCACGGCCGTGGGAAGCGTCGCCGCCGCGTGCGGGACCGTCGTGCGGACCAGCAGGCGGCGCACCGCGCCGCCCTCCAGCGCCACCACGTGCGCGCAGACCCGGAAGCCCACGCCCGGCTCGTCGACCGCGCTCAGCCAGTCGAAGTACGTGCAGCCCAGCTTGTCCCGCGCGATCTCCAGCGACGCGATCCACGAGCCGACGGGAACGTCCACCGTCAGCAGGTCGTACGCCCGCTCCGCCGTCGCCTCCTCGCCGAAGATCTCGGTCACGGCCTCCGGGAGGGTGTCGTACCCGTTCGCGTTCACTTGTCGTCACCGCCCGGCTTCGGCGGGGTGACGAGCCCGCTGGTCAGCTGGTCCACCGAAGGACCCGAGTAGCGCGCCGCCAGGGACTCCCGCGCGATCTTCTCCTGGAGCTTCAGGATTCCCTGGAGCAGCGCCTCCGGACGCGGCGGGCAGCCCGGCACGTACACGTCCACCGGGATGATCTGGTCGACGCCCTTCGTCACCGAGTACGAGTCCCAGTAGGGCCCGCCGCAGTTCGAGCAGGCGCCGAAGGAGATGACGTACTTGGGCTCGGGCATCTGCTCGTACAGCCGCTTCACCGCCGGTGCCATCTTGTCCGTCACCGTGCCGGAGACGATCATCAGGTCGGCCTGGCGCGGTCCCGGCGCGAAGGGGATCACGCCGAGCCGGATGAAGTCGTGGCGGGCCATCGACGCGGCGATGAACTCGATCGCGCAGCAGGCGAGGCCGAAGTTGAAGACCCAGAGGCTGTAGCGGCGGCCCCAGTTCAGGACCACCTTCATCGGCTCTGGCGCCAGCCGGGCCAGCGGGCCCAGCTTCGGGGTGGGGAGTGGGGTCACGTCCATGTCAGGACGCCCTTCTTGTACGCGTAGAGCAGTCCCACGGCCAGGAAGCCGAGGAAGATGAACATCTCGACCAGCGTCGTCGCGCCGTAGCCGGGCGCGGCGAACACGGTCGCCCACGGGAAGAGGAAGATGGAGTCGACGGCGAAGATCACGTAGAGGAAGGCGTACACGTAGTAGCGGACCTGGGTGTGCGCCCAGCCCTCCCCCACCGGGTCGACACCGCACTCGTACGTCAGCAGCTTCTCCGGCGTCGGCACGACGGGGCGCAGCAGTCTGCCCGCGCCGAACGCGACGGCGACGAAGAGCACGCCGACGACGGCGAGCAGTCCGACGACGGAGTACGACTGGAAGTAGTCCGCCGCGAGTCCGAGTCCCGCCCGTACGGTCGGATCCGGCACGTCCACCCCTCGCTCCCTGCCCGTTTCGACGATCTGTACGCACGGGAGTCTAGGCCCTGGCAAAGAGGCCGTAAGCGGTCGTGTCCACGGAGTGAGCGGGTGGGGATATCCCTACTTCCCTTCACCCACGTACCCCATGGCGTGCCCGGCCTCCGGACCGGCAGGCTTGGGCCCATGAGCGTCGACACCGATACCCCTGACAGCGACCGGCTGCCGCCCGCCCGCATCGGCTACGGCCGGCACACCTGGAAGGAGGTCTCCTTCCTGCTGGCCAATCTGCCGATCGCGCTGGTCGGCTTCGTGTACGCGGTGGTGTCGGTCGCCATCGGGGTCGGGCTGGCCGTCACGGTGATCGGTCTGCCCCTGCTGGCCCTGGGTCTCGCCGGAGCGCGCGGCCTGGGCCGGGCGGAGCGGGCGAGGGCCCGGGCGCTGCTCGGCGTACGGGTGGAGGAGCCCAGCCCGCTCCCCCACCGGCACGGCTTCTTCCCCTGGCTGTGGACGGCGCTGAAGGACCCGGTGGCCTGGCGGACGCTGTTGTACGGCTTCATCCGGCTGCCCTGGGGGATCGTGACCTTCACCGTCACCCTCGTCTCGCTGATCGTGCTCTGGCCCGTGCTGCCGTTCCTCGCCCGGGGGCTCGCCAACGCGGACCGGGCCATGGTCCGCGGTCTGCTCTCGCCCTCCGACGAACTGGAGCGGCGGATCGCCGAGCTGGAGAGCGACCGGGGCGTGGTCGTGGACACGGCCGCCGCGGATCTGCGCCGCATCGAGCGCGATCTGCACGACGGCGCCCAGGCCCGGCTCGTCGCGCTCGCCATGGGCCTCGGTCTGGCGAAGGAGAAGCTCCTGGAGGACCCGGAGGCGGCCGCTTCCATGGTCGACGAGGCGCACGGCGAGGTGAAGCTGGCGCTCCAGGAGCTCCGGGACCTGGCCCGGGGCATCCACCCGGCGGTCCTCACCGACCGCGGTCTGAACGCCGCGCTCTCCTCGATCGCCGCGCGCTGCACGGTCCCGGTGAAGGTGACGGTCGACCTGACCGAGCGGCCGGCCGAGGCCATCGAGGGCATCGCCTACTTCACGGTGTCCGAGCTGCTCCAGAACGTGTCCAAGCACGCGCAGGCACGTTCCGCCTCCGTGGAGGTGTGGCGCCGGGAGGACCGGCTGCTGCTCCAGGTACGGGACGACGGGCGCGGCGGGGCGCGGATGGACGGCGGTACGGGGATGGCGGGGCTCGCGGAGCGTCTGGGGGCGGTCGACGGGCTCTTCGTCCTCGACTCACCGGAGGGCGGTCCGACGACGGTCACGGCCGAACTCCCCTGGCGCGCCCGCCCGGCCGCCTAGCCGGACACCGCCGCCACCCCGAGCCACTGGGGCCGCAAGCCCCGGGCCGTCGCGGCGTCGGACCGTCGGGCCCACAGCCGCGGGCCGCTGGGCCGCCCAGCCGGACACGCCACCACCCCGGCCGCTGGGCCCGCAGGCCGTCGGGCCGGCAGGCGCGCAGGCCCGGGCACCCGGCCGCTGGGCCCGCAGCCCGCCAGGCCGTCGGGCCTCGGGCCGCCACGCCCCCACGCCCCCACGCCCCCAGGTAGGGAAAACCCCCGGCCGTAGACGCCCACCTCCCTCATGGTCCGCGGCGCGTCGAGCCGGAACGCTTGGATACGTCGAACTCCTCCAGCAGAAACGGACAACAGCGATGGCCACCCACCGCCTCCCCGCCGCGATCCGCGCGCCGTTCGAGGGCCGCACCTGGCGCGAGTTCGGCTACCTGGTGCTCGGGCTGCCGCTGAGCGTCGCCTACTTCGCGCTCTCCATCGCCCTGGTCTCGGCCGGCGCGGGCCTCCTGATCACCTTCCTCGGCATCCCCGTCCTGGCCGGTGCGCTCGCGATGTGCCGCGGCTTCGGCGCCGTGGAGCGGGCCCGGGCGCGCGGTCTGCTCGGGCTGGACGTGGCGGCGCCCGAGCCGGTGCGGGGCCGTACGGGCGGGGCGATGTCGTGGATGGGGGCGATGCTGAAGAGCGGCGCGTCCTGGCGGCACCTGCTGTACGCGATCCTCCACATGCCGTGGGCGATCTTCGCTTTCACGGTCTCGGTGGCCTTCTGGACGTACGGCTGGGCCCTCTTCACGTACCCGCTATGGCAGTGGGTGTTCCCGATGTACGCGGGCCAGGACGGCATCCAGCTGTACGGCGACCGGACACACGCCTTCTATCTGGACTCCCCCTTCGAGATCGCCGTCACCAGCGCCGTCGGCCTGCTCTTCGTGCTCGCCGGGCCGTGGATCATCCGTTCGCTGGCGGCCGTCGACCGGCTGATGGTCTCCGGGCTGCTCGGCCCGTCGCGGCTCGCGACCCGGGTCACGGAGCTGGAGACGGACCGGGGCGTGGTGGTGGACACCGCCGCCGCCGATCTGCGCCGCATCGAGCGCGATCTGCACGACGGCGCCCAGGCCCGGCTCGTCGCGCTCGCCATGGATCTGGGTCTGGCGAAGGAGAAGCTGACCGAGGACCCGAAGGCCGCGGCGCGGATGGTCGAGGAGGCGCACGGCGAGGTGAAGACCGCGCTGCAGGAGCTGCGGGACCTGGCCCGGGGCATCCACCCGGCTGTGCTGACCGACCGCGGCCTGGACGCCGCGCTGTCGGCGGTCGCGTCCCGCTGCACGGTCCCGGTGTCGGTGGAGGTCGATCTCCCGGCGCGGCCGGTGCCCGCGATCGAGGGCATCGCCTACTTCACCGTGTCCGAGCTGCTCCAGAACGTGTCCAAGCACTCGGGCGCCCGGCGCGCCTGGGTGGACGTGTGGCGTGCGGGCGACCGGATGATGCTGCAGGTCAGGGATGACGGCCGGGGAGGCGCGGACGCCACGGCGGGCAGTGGTCTCGCCGGACTGACGGAGCGGCTCGGCGCGGTCGACGGGATCCTGGCGGTGGACTCCCCCGCCGGCGGCCCGACGACGATCACCGCCGAACTCCCCTGGCGCGCCTGAGTCGTCCACGCGACGTCGGCCACGCGACGGACGCACCGACGACCACCCCGTCCGACACACCCCTGAACCCCAAGCCGCCCCGGCGCGTCCCTCTTACTGCGATGCTGGGAGAGATCGCGGAAGAACATCGGAACATGGGGGCTTCAGGGTCGTGGGAGACGTGGCGGACAGGGTGCGTGTGGTCATCGCCGAGGATTCAGTGCTGCTCCGTGAGGGCCTGACCCGGCTGCTGACCGACCGGGGGCACGAGGTCGTCGCCGGTGTGGGCGACGGCGAGGCCCTGGTGAAGACCGTGGCCGGTCTCGCCGGTGAGGACGCGCTGCCCGACGTGGTGGTGGCGGACGTACGGATGCCTCCCACGCACACCGACGAGGGCGTACGGGCGGCGGTGCGGCTGCGCAAGGAGTACCCGGGGCTCGGGGTCCTGGTCCTTTCGCAGTACGTGGAGGAGCAGTACGCCACCGAGCTGCTGGCCGGTTCCAGCCGGGGTGTGGGCTATCTGCTGAAGGACCGGGTCGCCGAGGTCCGCGAGTTCGTGGACGCCGTGGTCCGGGTGGCCAGGGGCGGTACGGCGCTGGACCCGGAGGTCGTGCAGCAGCTGCTCGGCCGGAGCCGTAAGCAGGACGTGCTCGCGAACCTGACCCCGCGCGAGCGGGAGGTCCTGGGGCTGATGGCCGAAGGGCGGACGAACTCGGCGGTCGCGAAACAGCTGGTGGTGAGCGACGGCGCGGTGGAGAAGCACGTCAGCAACATCTTCCTGAAGCTGGGCCTGTCTCCGAGTGACGGGGATCACCGCCGGGTACTCGCGGTGCTGACCTACCTGAACTCCTGATTACCTGACACCCTGTCAGATAGTCGAGGGGGGATCCGGCCAAGACGGACCTAATGCCGAGACAAGCGGGGCCTAGTACCAAAGGACGAGCGGAACGCGACTTTCCCGAAGACTCTGGGGGGCGACAGAACGTGACAATGCATGACGAAGAGGCATCTCAAAACGAGGTCCACGATGCGAGAAGTCCCGGGAAGGCCTCCCTCACCGTCGTAGGGTGGGCCACGGGGCGGCCGGTCCGCCGACCGTCCCCCGAGCCTTCTCCCGCCTCCGGCGGAGAGACCCTTGCCGCGAGGGAGGTCCAGTTCAGTGACCAGCCAGGTCAGTAGCGAGGCCGGTGAGGCCCTGGTCGGGGAGCAGCGCACCATCCCCGCAGCGCCCCGCCACGGCGAAGAGAAGGAAGTCCGGCGACTCGACCGGGTGATCATCCGGTTCGCCGGCGACTCCGGTGACGGTATGCAGCTGACGGGTGACCGGTTCACCTCCGAGACGGCGTCCTTCGGGAACGACCTCTCGACGCTGCCGAACTTCCCCGCCGAGATCCGGGCCCCCGCCGGCACGCTGCCGGGTGTCTCCTCCTTCCAGCTGCACTTCGCGGACCACGACATCCTGACCCCGGGCGACGCCCCGAACGTGCTGGTCGCGATGAACCCGGCCGCTCTGAAGGCCAACGTCGGCGACGTGCCCCGCGGCGGCGAGATCATCGTCAACACGGACGAGTTCGCCAAGCGGGCCATGGCCAAGGTCGGCTACGACACCTCCCCGCTGGAGGACGGCTCGCTGGCGGCCTACCGGGTCCACCCGGTCCCGCTGACGACGCTGACGATCGAGGCCCTGAAGGAGTTCGGCCTGTCCCGGAAGGAGGCCGAGCGCTCCAAGAACATGTTCGCGCTCGGGCTGCTCTCCTGGATGTACCACCGGCCGACCGAGGGCACCGAGACCTTCCTGCGCCAGAAGTTCGCGAAGAAGCCGCAGATCGCCGAGGCCAACGTGGCCGCCTTCCGGGCCGGCTGGAACTTCGGCGAGACGACCGAGGACTTCGCCGTCTCCTACGAGGTCGCCCCGGCGACCCGGGCGTTCCCCACCGGCACGTACCGGAACATCTCCGGGAACCTGGCCCTGTCGTACGGCCTGATCGCCGCCTCCCGCCAGGCCGACCTGCCGCTCTACCTGGGCTCGTACCCGATCACCCCGGCCTCGGACATCCTGCACGAGCTCAGCAGGCACAAGAACTTCGGTGTCCGCACCTTCCAGGCCGAGGACGAGATCGCCGGCATCGGCGCCGCGCTCGGCGCGGCCTTCGGCGGCTCGCTCGCCGTCACCACCACCTCCGGCCCGGGTGTGGCGCTCAAGTCGGAGACGATCGGCCTCGCGGTCTCCCTGGAACTGCCGCTGCTCATCGTGGACATCCAGCGCGGCGGCCCGTCGACGGGTCTGCCGACCAAGACCGAGCAGGCCGACCTCCTCCAGGCCATGTACGGCCGCAACGGCGAGGCCCCGGTCCCGGTCGTGGCCCCGAAGACCCCCGCGGACTGCTTCGACGCGGCCGTCGAGGCGGCCCGGATCGCGCTCACGTACCGCACGCCGGTCTTCCTGCTCTCCGACGGCTACCTCGCCAACGGCTCCGAGCCCTGGCGCATCCCCGACGTCGACGAACTGCCCGACCTGCGCGTCCAGTTCGCCGGCGGCCCGAACCACGAGCTGGCGGACGGCACCGAGGTCTTCTGGCCGTACAAGCGCGACCCCCAGACGCTCGCGCGGCCCTGGGCCGTGCCCGGCACCCCCGGCCTCGAGCACCGCATCGGCGGCATCGAGAAGCAGGACGGCACCGGCAACATCAGCTACGACCCCGCCAACCACGAGTTCATGGTCCGCACGCGGCAGGCCAAGGTCGACGGCATCGAGGTCCCGGACATCGAGGTCGACGACCCGGACGGCGCGAAGACCCTCGTCCTCGGCTGGGGTTCCACCTACGGGCCGATCACGGCGGCCGTCCGCCGGCTGCGGGGGGCCGGCCACCCGATCGCCCAGGCCCATCTGCGCCATCTGAACCCCTTCCCGAAGAACCTCGGGGAGGTGCTGAAGCGGTACGAGAAGGTGGTCGTCCCGGAGATGAACCTGGGACAGCTCGCCACCCTCGTCCGGGCGAAGTACCTCGTCGACGCCCGGTCGTACACGCAGGTCAACGGGATGCCGTTCAAGGCCGAGCAGCTCGCTTCGGCCCTCAAGGAGGCCATCGATGAGTGAGTCGCTCCTGAACCTCGTGCCGAAGGCCGAAGCCACTCAGTCGATGAAGGACTTCAAGTCCGACCAGGAGGTGCGCTGGTGCCCGGGGTGCGGCGACTACGCCGTCCTCGCCGCCGTGCAGGGCTTCATGCCCGAACTCGGCCTGGCGAAGGAGAACATCGTCTTCGTCTCCGGCATCGGGTGCTCCTCCCGCTTCCCGTACTACATGAACACGTACGGGATGCACTCCATCCACGGCCGCGCCCCGGCCATCGCCACGGGTCTGGCCACCTCGCGCCGCGACCTGTCGGTCTGGGTGGTCACGGGTGACGGCGACGCGCTCTCCATCGGTGGCAACCACCTCATCCACGCGCTGCGACGGAACGTCAACCTCAAGATCCTGCTCTTCAACAACCGGATCTACGGTCTGACGAAGGGGCAGTACAGCCCCACCAGCGAGCTCGGCAAGATCACCAAGTCGACCCCGATGGGGTCCCTGGACGCGCCGTTCAACCCGGTCTCGCTGGCGATCGGCGCGGAGGCGTCCTTCGTGGCCCGGACGGTCGACTCCGACCGCAAACACCTCACCGAGGTCCTGCGGCAGGCCGCCGACCACCCCGGCACGGCGCTCGTGGAGATCTACCAGAACTGCAACATCTTCAACGACGGCGCCTTCGAGGTCCTCAAGGACAAGGACCAGGCCCAGGAGGCCGTGATCCGGCTGGAGCACGGACAGCCGATCCGCTTCGGCACGGGCCTGGACAAGGGAGTCGTACGGGACCCGGCCACGGGCGATCTGAAGGTCGTCACGGTCACCCCGGAGAACGAGAGCGCGATCCTGGTCCACGACGCCCACTCCGCCTCCCCGACGACCGCGTTCGCCCTGTCGCGGCTCGCCGACCCGGACACGCTGCACCAGACGCCGATCGGCGTGTTCCGCTCGGTGCGGCGGCCGGTGTACGACACGCTCATGGCCGACCAGCTGGACACGGCGACCGAGCAGCACGGCAAGGGCGACCTGGGGCAGCTGCTCGCGGGGAACGACACCTGGACCGTGGTGGGTTAGCCACGCGCGATACGGAGATGAGGGGTGCGGACCGCGAGGAGCGGAACCGCACCCCTCACTGCTTCTTCCGGCGCTTCTTCTCGTCCTCCACCACCTTCTCGTACGGGCCGATGTAGCGCGGAGCGCCCCGCTCGATCCGGTACAGGAACAGCTCGTCGTGGTACTGGAAGATCATCACGCTCTGCGAGTCGAAGCCGTACTTCTTCGCGACGCCCTGGAACGCGAACGCCCGCATCGCCCCCCGCACGGCGACCCGCGTGATCTCCAGCCGCTGGCTCGACACCAGTCCCGTCATGCGCTCGGCCAGGCACATCACCGAGTCGTACGCCTCCACCGCGAAGCGCTCGACCGGCGCCGTGCCCGACAGGCCCCAGCGCTTGCGATAGGCGGCGGTGAACGCCTTGGCCGCGGGGACGAGCGCCGGGTCGATGTAGGTGGTGCCGAAGTACCAGCCCTCGGCCGCCGGGCCCGCGACGGAGAAGAACTCCGGTGCCAGCGCGTACTCGATGCCACCGCGCAGACCTCCGTAGCCCTGCCGCTTCAGCTCCTTGGCGCACAGTCCGGCACGGCGCGGGGAGACGCCCCCGAAGAGCACGACGTCGGGACGGGTGGCAAGGGCCTCCCGCACCGCAGGTCCGAAGTCCTCTTCCCTCGCGGCTATCTGATGGATGGTCACTTCCTCGCCCACGGCGCTCATTGTGCTCTTCACGGAGTTGGCCGTACGCCAGCCGAAGTCGCCCGCCGCCCGGTCCAGCACCACGGCCGTCCGCTTGGCGCCACGCACCAGGGCGATGCTGGTGACGGGCAGCTGCAGCATGTCGTGCTGGACGCGCAGCTCGCGATAGACGGGGCTGACGCTCGGAAGGGCCAGGTCGCCCTGGTCGACGCCGACGGCGACGGCAGCGAGGACCAGCTTGCTCGCGAAGTACGCGTCGGCAGCGGCGATCACGGTGTCGCGGGTGGTCGGGCCGATCACGGCCATGACGGCCGCGTCGTTCACGAACTCCCGCGCCACGGCTCCGGCCCTTCTCGGGTCGCCCTCGTCGTCCCGTACCTTCAGCGCCAGGTCGAAGGGCCGCTCGGAACGGGCGTTGAAGGTCTCGACGGCCAGTCTCGCGCCACGCTCCTGGGCGCGTCCGTCCGCCGCACGGGACCCGCTCAGATCGGTCTGGACGCCGATCGTGTAGGCGGGCAGGGCCGCGGTCGGCCCGCCTGCCGACGGGCTCCCGGGGGTGCGGTTCACCAACCAGGCCGTCAGCCCGCCGGCCCCGGCGACGGCGGCCGCGGAACCGAGGGCCAGGAAGCGCCGCCGTGACGGCGAGATGCGGGCCGGTTCGGCGGAGGGCACGACGACGGTCGGCTCCGCCACGGGCAGGTCCAGGACCCGGGCGGAGCGCTCGGCGATCAGCGCGGGCAGCCCTGCCGGCAGCCAGTCGCCCGCCGGACCGTCGGCCGGGCCGAGGAAGGCCCGTACGTCCGCCCCCGTGGGCCGGTCCGCGGGGTCCTTGGCCAGGCAGGCCGTCACCAGCAGCAACAGCGCTTCCGGTACGTCGTCGAGATCGGGCTCCTCGTGGACGGTGCGGTACACGACCGCGGCCACCCCGCCCGTACCGAAGGGGCGACGGCCGGTGCTCGCGTACGCGAGCACGCACCCCAGCGAGAAGACGTCGCTCGGCGGGCCGACCTCGTCGGCGCCGGTGACGCGGGCCTGCTCGGGGGCGAGGAAGCCGGGCGTGCCGATCATCGCGTCGGTGGCGGTGAGGGCGGTGGCCCCGGCCGACCTGGCGATGCCGAAGTCGATCAGCCGGGGTCCGTCGAGGGCGAGCAGGACGTTGCCGGGCTTGACGTCGCGGTGGACGAGTCCGGCCTGGTGCATGTCGGTGAGCGCGTCGGCGAGCCGGGCGCCCAGGGCCCGTACGGTCGCCTCGGGCAGGGCGCCGTGGAGGCCGACGGCCTCGGCGAGCGAGGGGCCGGGCACGAACTCGGTGGCCAGCCACGGCTCCCGGGCCTCCGGGTCGGAGCCGAGGACGCGGACCACCCAGCGGCCGGTGATCCGCTCGGCGACCCTGGCCTCCCGCCGGAACCGCTCCCGGAAGCCCGGGTCGGCGGCGTGCTCGGCCAGGATCAGCTTGAGCGCGGCGAGCGCGCCGCCGGCGGACCGGGCGAGGTAGACCACGCCCATGCCACCGGAGCCGAGCCGGCCGAGCAGGCGATATCCGGCGATCGCCGAGGGGTCGGCGGGGCGCAGGGGCCGCACCTCTCAGACCCGTCTGTTCTTCGGCGGGACCGAGGGGGCGAACTCCAGCGGCTTGTACCGTCCGTTCTCCACGGTGTACATGAAGGTGCCGGACGCCGCCAGCTGCCCGCTCTCGGGATCGAAGACGTAGCCGCCCATGGCGCCCGTGTACTTGGCCTTGCGCAGCGAGGAGACAAGCGTCCCGCGGTCGGGGCGCTTCCCGCCCTTGGCCGCCTTCTCGACCTCCTGGAGCAGGAGGTTGACCATGTCGAAGTTCTCGCCCGTGTAGAAGTCGGGGGCCGTGCCGTACCGCTTCCGGTGCGCGCCGACGAGGGCGGACGCCTCCTTGCGCGTCGTGGGATCGACGACCGGTGCGCCGAGGATCCAGCCCTCCGCCGCGCCCCTCGCCTCCGCCAGGAACCGGGACCCGAAGACGTGCTGCCCGGCGACCTTCATGCCGGTGAAGCCGAGTTCGTCGAGCGCGCGGGCGGCGAGGACGGCACTCGGGGTGAGACCGCAGTGGACGTAGGCGTCCATGCCCTCCGCCATCATGCCGCCGAGCACCCGCTTGTAGTCGGTGGTGGGCCCGGGGACGACACGGGGAACGGGGACGACCCTTCCCTGTCGGAAGGCGAAGTTCGCGCCGCCGATGTACTGCCAGGCGTAGGTGTCGTCGGTCCGCTCCTGAAGGATGCCCGGCCGGATGCTCAGGGTCTTCGTCAGCACGTAGTAGGCGAGGCCGCTGCCCGCGAGGATGTGCTGCGGGCAGGCCTGCACCATCGAGAGCCCCTGGCCCCCCGCCGGGTTGGTCAGCAGGTTCAGCCCGGCCGAGACCGTGATCACAGGCAGGAGTGCCTCGTCGTACGCGGGGAGGGCGGCCAGGCCCGTGTAGTCGGAGGTGGGCCCGATGACCCCGAGGACGTCGGGGTCGCCGGTGAGGACGCGTGCCGCGGCCAGGGCCCTGTTGCTGTCGCCGCCGTCGTCGGAGACCTTGAGTTCGAGCGTGAACGGCTTGTCCGCGCGGGCGTTGAACTGCTCGACGGCGAGCCGGGCTCCGCGCTCCTGCGCGCGGCCGATGTCCTTGGCGGGGCCGGTCAGGTCGGCGTGCACGCCGACGACCCAGCGCCGCTCCTTCGGGGCGGGGGCGGCCTTCTCGCCCTTGTCGTCGTCCCGCAGCGCGGCCCAGGCACCGATGCCGCCTCCTGTGGCGAGGACGGCCGCGCCCGAGGTCAGGAGCAGGAACCTCCGCCTGCTGGAGGCGGGTTGGCCGGCAGTGTCCGACGAGGCCCCGAGCTCGGTGGCGTCGATCTCGGGCAGCGCCAGCATCGCCGCCGAGCGCTCGGCGATGGTCCGCACGACGGGGGCGGGGAGCCAGTCGGCTGCCATGCCCGGGGTGTCCTCCGTGAGGCGGGCGGCGATCTCCTCGGCGGTGGGCCGCTGGGCGGGGTCCTTGGCGAGGCAGGCGCGCAGCAGGTCCATGAGCCCCGCCGGTACGCCGGTGAGGTCGGGTTCGTCGTGGACGGTGCGGTACAGCAGGGCGTCGACCGCTCCCGTACCGAAGGGCGGGCGTCCGGTGGCCGCGTGGGCGAGGAGGCAGCCGAGCGCGAAGACGTCGCTGGGCGGGCCGATCTCGGCGCCGCGGGCCTCGGCCTGTTCGGGGGCGAGGAAGCCGGGCGTGCCGACGACCATGTCGGTGGAGGTGAGCGCGGTCTCCCCCGTCGTCCGTGCGATGCCGAAGTCGATGAGGCGCGGGCCGTCGACGGCGAGCAGGACGTTGCCGGGCTTGACGTCGCGGTGCACGAGTCCGGCCTCGTGCACGGCCGCCAGCGCGCGGGCGAGCGCGCCACCGAGGATCCGTACGCTCCGCTCCGGCAGCGGACCGTGCGCGGACACCGCCTCGCCGAGAGAGGGTCCGGGGACGAAGGCGGTCGCCATCCAGGGCTCGGGGGCGCCCGGGTCGGCGCCCGTGACGGGGACGGCCCAGGGGCTGGCGACCCGGCGGGCGGCCTCGACCTCACGGCGGAACCGGGCGCGGAAGTCGGCCTGGTCGGCCTGGTCCGCGTGGGTGACCTTCACGGCGGCGAGTTCGCCGTTGTCCGTACGGCCGAGGTAGACCACGCCCATGCCGCCGGCGCCGAGCCGGCCGAGCAGCCGGTACCCGGCGATCGACGACGGGTCGGAGGACAGCAGCGGCTGGAGGGCACCGGGCCGGGGCAGTGGACGAGGATCCGGCTGCGGGTCCGGCTGGGGACCGGTCTGGGAGTCCGGCTGCGGATCAGGCTGCCCGTCGGGCCGGTGCGCCGACCGAGGATCCGGCTGCGGACCGGGCTGAGAGTCCGACTGCGGATCAGGCTGCCCGTCGAGCCGGTGCGCCGACCGAGGATCCGGCTGCGGACCGGGCTGCCCGTCGAGCCGGTGCGCCGACCGAGGATCGGGCTGCGGGTCCGGCTGCGGGTCCGGCTGGGCGGTGGGGCTCACGACTGGACCTCCAGCTCGTCTTCGGCACGACCGACCATGGCGACGAGGGCCTGAACCTGCGCGCCGTCGAGCTCCTTGCCGACGTGGCCGGGCGCGCCCTTCACGACGGCGGCGACGGTGACCTGTCCGACGCGGGACTGGTACCAGGAGTACGTCTGCTCGCCCTTGACGGCGTCGTTGACGTACTTCCCCGCCTCTCTCAGCGAGTCCACGGCCGTGTAGTTGCCTCCGACGCCGAAGGGGCTGCCGAGGGACATCAGGCCGGTGATCCGCTCCCCGTCGCGCAGTCGCTGGTCGGGGCAGCGGAGCACCTCCTCCAGGGTCTGGGCCATCTCCCAGTCGGCGTCCGACTCGGTGCGGTGGACGAGGACGGTCGCGGAGACCCGCAGCAGCCCCCTGTCGGCCGAGGCGGGGATCTCGCTGTAGGCGGTGACGCTGTAGAGCACGCTCCCCGGGCGGGTGCCGGTCTCCCAGGTGCACTGCGCGCCGAGCACGGGCCAGTAGTCGTCGGCGCTGAGGTGCGGGGTGCGCTTGACGTAGTCCGAACCCCAGGATTCGGGTCCCGCGACGATCGCAAGGGCGAGCCGCTTGGCCTCGGCCGCGTTCTTCGGGGCGCGCTTCGGGTCCGCGCTGAAGGGGAGCTTCGTGGGCGCGACGGGTGTCGCCGTCGGGCTCCCGGTGGGTGGGGCCGTCGAGGTCGGACCCGACTTCCCCCCGGGCTGTTCGCCGTCGTCCCCGGAGCTCGAGCATCCGGTCAGGATCAAGCCGCAGGCGAGTAAGCCCCCGCATGCGCGCAGCACTCTTCGGTACCCGTACGTCACGTTTCCCCCACGCACGCTCACACTTGCCCCCAGTGGTGAGCAGATCGTACGACGTGTCGGGTCCAACACGCCCTGGTTACAACATCATTGGGTCGATCCCGTAGCCGCCTCGCGACGCGCCTCGTCGTAGCGGGCGCGGGCTTCCCGGACGGCCGGGACCCTCTCGTCGGTCCAGCGGGCCAGCTCCCAGACCTGGCGGGCGGCCTCCTCTCCCAGTTCGGTGAGGCTGTAGTCGACGCGGGGCGGGATGACCGGCTTGGCGTCACGGTGGACGAAGCCGTCGCGCTCCAGGGTCTGGAGCGTCTGGGTGAGCATCTTCTCGCTGACCCCGCCGACCCTGCGGCGCAGCTCGCTGAAGCGGTACGAACGCTCCCGCAGCGCGATGAGGATCAGGACCCCCCATCGGCTGGTGACGTGCTCCAGGACGAGCCGCGCCGGGCACATCGTGCCGTCGACGTCCGCCAGCAGGCTCTTCGGTTCGGTCCCGACCCTCGCATCACTTACTCCCATGCCAGTACCTTACTTCAAAGTGGGTACTTTCGAATAGTTGGCGCCCCTCGTACGGTGAGTACATCACCCCGCGAGCAAGGAGATCACCATGAGCATCGTCGTCACCGGAGCCACCGGACAGCTCGGCCGTCTCGTCGTCGACGAGCTGCTGACCCGGGTTCCCGCCGCGTCCGTGGCCGCCGTCGTCCGCGACAAGGCCAAGGCGGCCGACCTCGCCGAGCGCGGCGTCGAGCTGCGGATCGCCGACTACGGCAAGCCGGAGACCCTGGCGGGCGCGTTCGCCGCCGGCGACCGGGTGCTGCTGATCTCCGGCAGCGAGGTCGGGCAGCGCGTGGCGCAGCACACCGCGGTGATCGACGCGGCCAAGGCCGCCGGCGTCGCCCAGCTCGCCTACACCGGCATCCTCGGCGGACCGGAGGCCGACTTCGACCTGGCCGCCGAACACAGGGAGACCGAGCGGCGGATCCTCGACTCCGGCCTGCCGTACACCTTCCTGCGCAACGGCTGGTACACCGAGAACTACACCGCCAACCTCGCCCCCGTCCTCGCGCACGGCGCCGTCGTCGCCAACGCCGGCGAGGGCCGGGTCGCCTCCGCCACCCGCGCCGACTACGCCGCCGCGGCCGCCGCGGTCCTGACCGGCCCGGCCGAGACCCACCGGAACACCGCGTACGAACTGAGCGGCGACGTCGCCTGGTCGCTGGCCGAGTACGCGGCCGAGGTCGCCCGCCAGACGGGCCGGGAGATCACGTACAGCAACGTCCCGGCCGAGACGCACGAGGAGATCCTGACCGGCGCGGGCGTCCCGCCGTTCTTCGCCGCGATCCTCGTGGACGTCGACAAGGCCATCGAGCGCGGGGCGCTCGCCGGGCGGACCGGCGAGCTCTCCCGCCTGATCGGCCGTCCGACCACCCCGCTCGCCGAGACGATCGCCGAGGCCCTCACCCAGAGGTCATGACCGTATAGCGGTACGGACATGACAGCCGGCCCTGTGCGGCGCTACCTTCGACGGAACAGCGTGGCGCAGGGCAGGAGGTTCGGTGAAGGAAGACAACGAGGGGCGAGCAGGGCTTCTGTACGGGATCGGCGCCTACGGCATGTGGGGGCTCGTCCCGCTCTTCTGGCCACTTCTCAAGCCGGCCGGGGCGGTCGAGATCCTCGCCCACCGGATGGTGTGGTCGCTGGTCGTCGTCGGCATCGCGCTCCTCGCGCTGCGCCGCTGGGGCTGGATACGCGAGCTGGTGCGCAGCCCGCGCAAGCTGGGCCTCATCACGCTCGCCGCGACGGTCATCACCGTCAACTGGGGCGTCTACATCTGGGCCGTCAACGCCGGCCAGGTCGTCGAGTCCTCCCTCGGCTACTTCATCAACCCGCTCGTCACCATCGCCCTGGGCGTGCTGCTCCTGAAGGAGCGGCTGCGGCCCGCGCAGTGGGTGGCGGTCGGCGTGGCCGCCACGGCCGTCCTGGTCCTCTCGATCGGCTACGGGCGCCCGCCGTGGATCTCGCTGATCCTGGCCTTCTCCTTCGGCGTCTACGGCCTGGTGAAGAAGAAGGTCAACATCGGCGGCCTGGAGTCGCTGGCCGCCGAGACCGCCGTCCAGTTCCTGCCCGCCCTCGCCTATCTGCTGTGGCTCGGCACGCAGGGCTCGGCCACCTTCGGCACCGAGGGCGCGGGACACGCGGCCCTCCTCGCGGCGACCGGAATCGTCACCGCCGTACCCCTGGTCTGCTTCGGCGCGGCGGCCATCCGCGTGCCGCTGTCGACGCTGGGGCTGCTCCAGTACCTGGCTCCGGTCTTCCAGTTCAGTCTGGGCGTCCTGTACTTCCACGAGGCGATGCCGCCGGAGCGCTGGGCGGGCTTCTCCCTCGTGTGGCTCGCGCTGACGATCCTGACCTGGGACGCGCTGCGGACGGCGCGGCGGAACCGGGCGGAGGCGGAGGCGCTGGCCAAGGCCGTCGTGGACCGCGCCCTGCGGCGGCGCGACACCGCGGCCGAGGACATCACGACCGGACCCGCCGGGCCCGGGACCGCGGCCGTCCCCACGACATCGACCAGGCCCTCACACTGACCACCGCCCCATGCCCCGGGGGGGGGGCGGGAGCAGAGACACGCTCGGGGGGGGGGGGGGCGGGGTCAGGGGGGTACTGGTTGGGAGGTGGGGGAGCGGGGACGCAGTCGGGGGGGGGGGTGGGCGGCGGCGGGGCGGGGGGGTGGCCCCCGCGCGCGCGGCGCGAGATAGACACC
>NZ_JBHWBS010000052.1:37235-52198 GCF_042735655.1 Streptomyces sp. NPDC059567
CCGAGCACACCACGCCCGCCCCCGCGGGGCCCGGCACCGGGCCCGCCCCCACTACTTCGACCTGCCCCCCACACTCCCCCCCCCCCCCGCCCCCGCCCCGGGTAGCACAACCCCGCGGCCCGGGGCATGCGTGCGTCACGCGGTCAGGAGACGGTGACCTTGGGCGCGGCTTCCGGAACCTCGGGCGGGTGGGCCGCCCCGGGCGCCCGTACGCCGGTCGCCGCGACCGCCGCACCGATCGCCACCATGGCCAGCGGCACCACCAGCGCCGCCCGGAACCCGTCGAGGCCGCCGCCGGCGATCCCGTACACCGCCGTCACCGCCGAGATGCCGACCGCCGAGCCGAACTGCACCGCGGTCGTCAGCAGCCCGCTCGCGAGACCCTGCTCCTCCTCCGCGATGCCGTCGGTGGCGGCGATCGTCAGCGGTCCGTACGCGAGGGCGAAGGCGAGCCCGGTCAGCAGCAGGGTCGGGAACATCGCCGCGTACGACCAGTCCGGGCCGACCGGCAGGAACAGCGCGTACGAGCCGATCGCGAGCACGAACCCGCCGAGGATCACCCGGGCGTTGCCGAACCGCGTCACGAGCCGCGGGGTCAGCGTCGGGGCGAGGATCGCGTCGACGCCCATGACGAGCAGGGCGAACGCGGTCTCCAGGGAGGACCAGCCGCGCAGCTCCTGGAGGTAGAGCGTGGCGACGAACTGGAAGCCGAAGAACGAGCCGACGAACAGCAGCGCCCCGAGGTCGGCCCGGACGGTGGACGCCTTGCGGAGCAGCCCGAGGCGTACGAGCGGGGCGGCGGCCCGGCGTTCGACGGCGACGAAGACCCCGGCGAGGACGAGGCCGGCGGCGGCGACCAGCGCGGTCAGCGGCCAGCCGTCGAGGCCGTGCTCCAGCCGGACGATCCCGAAGGCGAGCAGCAGCATGGCCCCCGCGGCCGTCAGTGCGCCCGCCAGGTCGAAGCCGCCGGCCGCCTTCTCGGGCCGCGCCTCCCTGGGGACCAGCCGCACCGCGGCGAGCAGGACGGCGGCGGCGAGCAGGACCGGTGCGAAGAAGACCCAGCGCCAGCCGAGCTGGGTGAGCAGCCCGCCGATGACGAGTCCGAGGGTGAAGCCTCCGGCGGCCGTTCCCGCGAAGACCAGCAGCGCCTGGTTGCGCTGCGGGCCCTCCTCGTAGGAGGTGGTGATGATCGACATCGCGGCGGGGGTCATGAACGCGGCGGCGACGCCCGTCGCGAAGCGGGCCGTGATCAGCATCCAGCCCTCGGTCGCGAAGCCGCCGAGACCGGAGAAGAGCAGGAAGACGGTGAGCCAGCCGAGGAACATCCGGCGGCGGCCGAGGAGGTCGGCGGCGCGCCCCCCGAGGAGGGTGAAGCCGGCGTAGCCGAGGACGTACGCCGACATCACCCAGGCCGCGGTGCCGGTGGACAGGTCCAGATCGGATCTGATGCTCGGCACCGCCACGGCGAGCATGGCGACGTCGATGCCCTCCAGGAAGATCGTTCCGCAGAGGACGAGGAGGAGGGCCCAGGCGCGTGCGGGCATGGATGCGGACATGGCTGCCTCCAGGCAGGAAGGGGGAGGGGTGGTTACCGGCCAGAGGGTCGGTTCTCTCTTGTAACCACCTGCATCCTGCGGCAGCATTCGATGCCATGGAAGAAGGCACTTTGAAGTCACCGAGTCACTGCGAAGTCACCTACGCCGAGGGACAGGAGGGCGACACGGATCCCTTCCAGTGGGACACACGGGAGGACTGCGAGGTGCGCCAGATCCTCGACCGGGTCGCCGACAAGTGGTCCTTGCTGGTCATCGCCCTGCTCGACCGCCGCAAGCTGCGCTTCACGGAGCTGCGGCGGGAGATCGACGGGATCAGCCAGCGGATGCTGACGGTCACGCTGCGCCAGTTGGAGCGGGACGGCCTGGTGAAGCGGACGGTGCATCCGGTGGTGCCGCCGCGCGTGGAGTACGAACTGACGCCGCTGGGTGGGACCTTGCACACGACGATCCGCTCGCTCGTGACATGGACGGAGCACCACCAGAACGAGATCGCGGCGGCGCGCGAGGCGTACGACGCGAAGGAGGCGGCGGAGGCGGCCGCGGTCTGACCCGGAGCGCGGCGACTCAGGGCTCTACGGCAGCGCGGCCTCTCCCTCGCCGTGAGCGCGGGCCCGGTGCGCCCGCACCTTGTGCCGGTTGCCGCAGCGCTCCATGGCGCACCAACGGCGGCGCCCGGGGCGGGAGGTGTCGACGAACAGCAGGGCGCAGTCGTCGGCGCCGCATTCGCGGATCCGGTCGGCGTGGGGGCCGGTGAACAGGTCGACGGCGTCGCGGGCGACCATCGAGAGCAGGGCGGTCGCGGTGGCCCCCGGAGCCCAGGCATGCGCCCCGGCGGCGGTCATGCGCGGGACGAGCGGCGGCCGGGCCGCGGCCTCGTTGACGAGGGCGAGGCCCTCCGGCGCACAGGCATGGCCGTTCGTACGGGCGTGCGCGAGCCCCCACAGGGCGTCCCGCACCTCCCGTACCCGCGCCAGCTCGCGCGCCGTGACCGTCACGTCGAGATCGGGCCCGAGCCGGCACCGCCGGACCCAGTCCCGCAGCCCCTCCGCCGAGTCGAGGACCTCGAACCGCGCGGCCACCGGCCCGGGACCCCCTGTGAGCAGCAGCTCCAGACAGAGCGCGCCCGCGTCGAAGCGGAACACCTGTCCATCGGGGTGAATCAGGGTCATGCCGGTTGTGTCCTGGATCACGAAACCACTATAACTGGTTACATGACCGCACTCCATTGGAAGCTCGTGATCGACGCCGCCGACCCGCACGCGCAGGCCGCGTTCTGGGCCGGCGCCCTCGGCTATCTGGAGGAGGACAACAGCGCCCACATCAAGCGCCTTCTCGACCTCGGCGCGCTCCCGCCCGACCTGACCGTCACGGTCTCCGGCCGTCTCGCCTTCCGCGATCTGATCGCCGTGCGCCATCCGGACGACCCCTACGAGGAGGCGACCGGCATCGGCCATGGCCGCCGGATCCTCTTCCAGCGCGTCCCGGAGCGGAAGACCGTCAAGAACCGCCTGCATCCCGACCTCCACGTGGCCCCGGGCACCCGGGACACCGAGGTCGAGCGCCTGGAGGCCCTGGGCGCCTCCGTCCTGCGCCGGGTGGAGGAGCCTGGGGGCGCGTGGGTGGTCATGACGGACCCGGAGGGCAACGAGTTCTGCGTGCAGTGACGTTCAGGCGCGCCGCACCTCGAACTGGAAGCAGCCGTACTCGACGGCCCTGACGTGCACGAGCGCCACCTGGGGGTCGGCGAACGCCTCCGCGAAGGCCTTGTCGAAGCCCTCGGTCGCCTCGGCCGGGATCTCCAGGAGCCGGCCGCCGACGATCCGCCCCTCGGAGTCGTAGCGGCGCAGGGTGCGCAGAGCGCCGGGCCGGTCGAAGGGGTACGCCTCCGGGCCGGCCGCCGGCCCGGCGCACTCCTCCGCGTGGATGAAGACCGGCCCCTGCTCGTCGTACGCCCCGGGTGCCGCCCCGGTCTCGGCGGCCCAGCGGCGCAGCGGCGCGTACGAGACGAGCGCGATCCTCTCCCCTTCCGAGAAGGGCCGCAGACAGCAGCGCAGCGGGCTCCCGCCCTCGGTGGCGGTGTACGGGACACAGGGCTGCCCGGCGTCGTCCACGGCCCGGAGTTCGGCGAGGGCGGCGGGCTCGATGGGGCATGCGGTGTAGGTGGTCATGGGCCCAGCCTCACGCGCCCGCCCGGGACGCGCTGGCGGCATTCGGACGCCGTGTTCCGGGTGAGGGGCGCCCCTGCGTGGTGATCCGGCTCACATATGCGCCGATCCGGCTCACCGATGTCACAACCGTCGGCCGCGCGGTGTCTTGAGGGCGAAGGGCGAACACACCGGAAGCGGAGGAGACACCATGACCAGGAACACGAAGGTTGTCGTGATCGGCGGCGGATACTCCGGCGTGATGGCGGCCAATCGCCTGACCCGGCGCGACGACGTGACCGTGACGCTGATCAACCCGCGCGCCACGTTCGTCGAGCGGATCCGCCTGCACCAGCTGGTGGGAGGGTCCGACGACGCGATCGTCGAGTACCGCAAGGTCCTGGCCGAGGGCGTCGGACGGGTCGTCGACAGCGTGACCCGGATCGACGCGGCCGAGCGCAGCCTGGTCCTGGAGACCGGCGGCACGGTCGACTACGACTACCTGGTCTACGCGGTGGGCAGCGGCAGCGCCGACCCGCGCGTGCCCGGAGCCGCCGAGTTCGCCTACCCGATCGCCGGTCTGGAGGAGGCCGAGCGGCTGCGGTCGGTCGTCGAGGCCGCGTCGGCCGCCGTGACCGTCGTCGGAGGCGGTCCGAGCGGCATCGAGACCGCCGCCGAGCTGGCGGAGACGGGCCGCACGGTGACTCTGGTGTGCGGCGACGTCCTCGGTCCGTATCTGCACCCCCGGGGCCGGCGCTCGGTCGCCGGGCGGATGGCCGCACTCGGTGTGACCGTGATCGAGGGCCCCGGGGCGAAGGTGACGGCGGTGACGCGCGATGCCGTGCGGCTCGCCGACGGCCGCGAGCTGCCGAGCCAGGTGACCGTCTGGACCGCCGGGTTCGGCGTGCCGGACCTGGCCGCGCGCAGCGGGCTGAGCACCGACGCCCTGGGCCGCCTGCTCACGGACGAGACGCTGACGAGCGTGGACGACGAACGCATCGTCGCCGCCGGGGACTCGGCGGCCCCGTCGGACCTGCCGTTCCGGATGGGCTGCCAGTCCGCGGTCCAGCTGGGCCCGCAGGCCGCCGAGACCGTACTCAGCCGGATCGCGGGTGAGCGGCCCGCCCCCGTCGACGTGGGGTTCGCCGGCCAGTGCATCAGCCTGGGGCGCCGTTTCGGCGTCTTCCAGGTCTCCCACAAGGACGACACCCCGAAGAAGCTCTACCTCGGCGGGCGCCCGGGCGCCAAGCTCAAGGAGCTCATCTGCAAGAGCACCGTCTGGCAGCTGGGGTACGAGGCGCGCAAGCCCGGTGCGCGCACCTGGTGGGCCAAGGACGACAAGCGCCAGGAGCTGCTCCTCGCCAGGCACGACGAGGCGCCGGCCACCCTCAGTTGACCTCGACCGCGGTTGAGCTCCTACCGTCGCCGCGACGAAGGGAGTTCGACCATGACGACATTGGTGACGGGTGCCACGGGGAACACCGGCCGGCACGTGGTGGCGGAGCTGGTCCGCCGAGGAGAGCGGGTACGGGCACTGACACGGGATCCGGCCGGGGCCGCGGGACGGTTACCGGCCGGGTGGAGCCGGTGGCCGGGACACACACGGCGCCGGAGGGCCTGGACGCCGCCCTCGACGGCGTCAGCCGGCTGCACATCACGGTGACGGCGGGGCTCGCCGAGGGTCGACACCGTGGAGCGGGTCACCGGGCGCCCGGCGCGCACGTTCACCCGATGGGCGGCCGAGCACGCGGACCGCTTCCAGCGCCTTCGGACGTCGGACTCGTCGTCGAGAACGCCCGGTCGGCGGGGCCGTCCGATGAGCGAACGCCCCTGACCGGTTTCCGCTCTTGACGGCGAGTCACCTTCGCACTGAACATTCAGCACGCACAGACGTACGTCGCACAATCGCACCATGCACAGCTCCAGCGCCTCGTGGCTCCCAAGCCGCGGGGCGTCTCGCACGTTTCCGTCCCATCCCCGTTCGGAATCCGGAGCCCCCACATGAAGTTCTCCGTGCCCAGACGCGCCGCCGCGCTCTCCGCCGTCGCCGCGCTCGCCCTCGCCGGGTTCACCGGCGCTTCCGCGAACGCGGCTCCCTCAGCGGCCGCCGCGCCCGACATCCCGCTCGCCAACGTCAAGCAGCACCTCACCGACCTCCAGTCGATCGCCTCCGCCAACGGCGGCAACCGCGCCCACGGCCGTACCGGCTACAAGGCGTCCATCGACTTCGTGAAGGCCAAGCTGGACGCGGCCGGATACACCACCACCGTCCAGCAGTTCACCTCCAGCGGCGCCACCGGCTACAACCTGATAGCCGACTGGCCGGGCGGTGACCCGAACCAGGTCCTCATGGCCGGAGCGCACCTCGACTCCGTCACCTCCGGCGCCGGCATCAACGACAACGGCTCCGGTTCCGCCGCCGTCCTCGAGACCGCGCTCGCCGTCTCCCGGGCGGGCTTCCAGCCCACGAAGCATCTCCGCTTCGGCTGGTGGGGCGCCGAGGAGCTCGGTCTCGTCGGCTCGAAGTACTACGTGAACAACCTGCCGACGGCCGAGCGCTCCAAGGTCTCCGGCTACCTGAACTTCGACATGATCGGCTCGCCGAACCCGGGCTACTTCGTCTACGACGACGACCCGACGATCGAGCAGACCTTCAAGGACTACTTCGCCGGCCTCGGCGTGCCCACCGAGATCGAGACCGAGGGCGACGGCCGCTCCGACCACGCCTCGTTCAAGAACGTCGGCATCCCCGTCGGCGGTCTGTTCACCGGTGCCAGCCGGGTGAAGTCCAGCGCCCAGGTGCAGAAGTGGGGCGGCACGGCCACGGCCTTCGACCGCTGCTACCACTCCTCCTGCGACTCGACGTCGAACATCAACGACACCGCCCTCGACCGCAACAGCGACGCCGTCGCCCACGCGATCTGGACGCTGTCGGCCGGTACGACCACCCCGCCGCCCGGCAAGGTCTTCGAGAACGCGGCCGACGTGTCGATCCCGGACAACGGCGCCGCGGTGACCTCCACGGTCGACGTCACCGGCATCACGGGCAACGCGCCCTCCGCCCTCAAGGTCGACGTGAACATCGTCCACACCTACCGCGGTGACCTCGTCGTCGACCTCGTCGCCCCCGACGGGTCGGTCTACAACGTGCACAACCGCTCCGGCGGCAGCGCCGACAACATCGTCCAGACCTACACCGTGAACGCCTCCTCGGAGGTCGCCAACGGCGCCTGGAAGCTCCGCGTCCAGGACCGGGCCGCGCAGGACACGGGCTACATCAACAGCTTCAAGCTGACGTTCCCGTAACAGCAGAACTCCCGGGTGGGTCGGTGACCATCGCCCCCGACCCGCCCGGGGTCCCAACGCGCCCTACTTCGCGGCGTTCGCCGCGTCCACGAGCGCGTCCTTCGTGACCGCGCCGGCGTACACCTTGCCGTCGTCCGTCATCAGCACGTTGACGATCTTCGTCTTGAAGACCGTGCCCGAACCGAACTTCCCGGTGACCTTGTCCCCGAGGGCGTCCAGGAAGCCCTGGACCTCCTTCGGGGCCTCGTCCGTCTTCGGGGCGGCGGCGCCGGTGTCGAACGTCGCGATCGAGGTCCAGCCCTCGCCGATCACGTTCGGTCCCTCGCCGGCGCCGAGGTCCCCAAGGCCGCCGAACTGCTTCCCGAACTCCTTCCCCAAGTGCTCGGGGGCCTTCTCGTTCTCCGGCCCGCCCTCCGTCACCTTGGCGCCCTTCGGCGCCTTGAAGTCGAACGTCGACGCCGCCGGCTTGCCGAAGTCGACCTTCGTGAAGCCCGCGTCGACCACCGGCTTGCCGCCGTCGACCGAGGCAAGGGTGAACTTCAGCGGGGTGCCGTTCTGCGCGTCCACCGCGACCTTCACCGACTCGACCATCGAGCCGCTCTGCTTCGGCTTGATGACGAGCTGGTACGCGTCGCGGCCGGCCACCTTCGCCGTGCCGCCCACCGTGATCGACGTGGTGCCGTCCGCGGCCTTCAGGATCTCGTCGGCGAGCTCCTTCGGTGTGGCCGGAAGCTCCTTCTCCGGCGCCTTGCCGGCCCCGTCCGTCTTCTCGTGGAAGACCTCGTTCGACTTGCTGTCGTAGCCCCACACGTCGTCGCCGTTGTGGATGAGGCTGTACTCGTCCGAGCCGTCCAGGATCGTCAGCTTCTGCCGGTCCGGGCCGTCGGCGGCCACGCGCAGCGTGTGCGTGCCCGAGACGAGCTGCGTCAGCTTCTCCTGCGGGTCCGCGGAAGCGGAGCCCGAGCCGCCGCCGAGCGAGCCGGCCAGGCCCGCCACCGACGGCAGGCCCAGGTCGGTGCTCACCTTGAACGTGCCGGAGAGCGTCTGCGTCTCCGACGCGGCGATCTTCTCGATCAGCTGCTGGGCCGTGATCTCCGGCAGGTCCGGGTCGCCGGACGCCGCGAGAGCCGGTACGAGCCCGATGGTCGCAGCGGCCACTCCGGCCACCGCGACCGGGACGATGTAGCGGCTCGCCTTACGGTTGTCTGCCATGGTCTGTCCCTACCTCCGTGGTCGATGACTCCATCTGACCAAAGACGGAAGGCGGAATCGTCAGCCCCCGGGCGCAACCTGGCGTACTGCTGAGGGATGACCCGACCCTGAGAGTCCCTGGGCAGGACCTAGCCCGCGCGGTGGACCACCGCGTCGCAAAGTTCCTGCAGAGCCGACTTGGCGTACCCCTCGGGCAGCGGGGCCAGCATCGTCCGCGCCTCCTCGGCGTAGCGCACGGTGTCCCGGCGGGCCTGCTCCAGGGCGGGGTGGACGCGCAGCCGCCGCAGGGCCTCCGCGTGGCGTGCGTCGTCGCTGAGGTCGCTGTCGACGAGCTCGACCAGCTCCACGTCCTCCGGGCGCCCGTGGGCCGCCGCGGCGGCGCGCAGGTGGAGCACCGGCAGGGTCGGGATGCCTTCGCGCAGGTCCGTGCCGGGGGTCTTGCCGGACTCGTGGGAGTCGGAGGCGATGTCGAGGACGTCGTCGGCGAGCTGGAAGGCGACGCCGAGGCGCTCGCCGTACTGGGTGAGGATGTCGACGACGCTCTCGTCCGCGCCGGACATCATCGCGCCGAAGCGGCAGGAGACGGCGACGAGCGAGCCGGTCTTGCCGCCGAGGACGTCGAGATAGTGGTCGACGGGGTCGCGGTCGCCCTGCGGGCCCGCGGTCTCCAGGATCTGGCCGGTGACCAGACGTTCGAACGCCTCCGACTGGATGCGTACGGCCTCGGGTCCGAGGTCCGCCAGCGTGTGCGAGGCGCGGGCGAAGAGGAAGTCACCCGTCAGGACGGCGATCGAGTTGCCCCATCGGGTGTTCGCGGAGTCGACGCCGCGCCGCACGTCCGCCTCGTCCATGACGTCGTCGTGGTAGAGCGTGGCGAGGTGGGTGAGCTCGACGACGACGGCCGAGGGCACGACGCCCGGCGCGTACGGGTCACCGAACTGGGCGGCGAGCATCACGAGCAGCGGCCTGAAGCGCTTGCCGCCCGCCAGGACGAGATGCTGCGCGGCCTCCGTGATGAAGGGGATCTCGCTCTTGGTGGCGTCGAGGAGCCCTGCCTCCACGGCCGCCAATCCGGTCTGGACATCGGCCTCAAGAGCCTGGTCCCGCACGCTAAGACCGAACGGCCCGACGACGGTCACGAGGGGGTCTCCTGTCTGCTGACGCCTGCTGACGATCACACGGATTGTCGATGTGTCGCTCGATTCACTCAAGTCAGCGTATCCGGTCGCCTTTCGATCACCATGGGCGCCTTCCCGCCACCCCCGGTATGTTCGTGATCAGCTCATACGACCAGGAGTAGGCGCTTTGTCCCGAACAGTGATCGATTCCGAGACGAACGGCGAGCAAGCGCCACCCGAAGACGATCATGCCTTCTTCGGCCGGGCGAAGGGTCCTCTCACCCTCTCGGGCCTGGAGGTCCAGGAGCGATTCTCCTTCCTCGGGATGCAGGCGGTCCTCGTCCTCTCCTTCGCCGACACGGTCGCGAGCGACGGCCTCGGCACGGATCCCGGCACGTCCGCCTCCGTCGCGGCCGCGTACGGCACCCTGGTCCATCCGGTGTCCGTCGCCGGCGGCCGGCTCGCCGGCCGCCAGGGCTTCCGCCGGGGCTTCTCGGCCGCCGCCATCGGCATGGCCTTCGGCCTGCTCCAGTACGTCCTCGGCCGCCGTCACCTGGCCGGGCGCAAGCACGCGGCCGAGTTCGCCCTCGCGCCCTGGCTGCGCCGCACCATGCACCCCGTCCACTGAGGTTGGTCCGCCATGCGCATCCGTACCGATTTCCCGTACGAGACGACCCACGAAGATGTCCGGATCCCGCTCCCCGACAAGACGAAGCTCTACGCCCGGATCTGGCGGCCGGTCACCGACGAGCCCGTCCCGGCCCTCCTGGAGTACCTGCCGTACCGCCTCACCGACTGGACGGCGCCCCGCGACTGGCAGCGCCACCCCTGGTACGCCGGGCACGGCTACGCCTCCGTACGCGTCGACGTGCGCGGGCACGGCAACAGCGAGGGGCTGCCGGGCGACGAGTACGACGCCGTCGAGCTGGCCGACGGCGTGGCGGTGGTGGACTGGCTCGCCGAGCAGCCCTGGTGCACGGGGAAGGTCGGCATGTTCGGCATCTCCTGGGGCGGATTCAACTCGCTCCGGATCGCCGCGCTCGCCCCGGAACCGCTGAAGGCGATCGTCACCGTCTGCTCGACCGACGACCGGTACGACAACGACGTCCACTACATGGGCGGCTCCGTCCTCGCCGTGGACATGCACGCCTGGGCGGCCACCATGCTCGCCTTCGTCGCCCGGCCGCCGGACCCGCGGTACGTGGGCGAGGAGTGGCGCGAGATGTGGCTGCGGCGCCTGGAGGCGGTGGACCCGTTCATCCACACCTGGCTCGCCCACCAGACGCGCGACGCGTACTGGAGGCACGGCAGCGTCTGCGAGGACTACGGGGCGATCCGGGCGGCCGTCCTGGCCGTGGGCGGCTGGCACGACCCGTACCGGGACACCGTGCTGCGGCTGGTGGAGCACCTCCCCCAGGACCGGGTGCGCGGGATCATCGGCCCCTGGTCGCACCAGTACCCGGACCGCGGTCTGCCGCCGGGCCCGGCGATCGGCTTCCTCCAGGAGACCCTGCGCTGGTGGGACCACCACCTCAAGGGCACGGACAACGACGTGATGGCGGAGCCGCTGCTGCGTTCCTGGATCAGCGAGTCCCACCCGCCGGCCACCGTCTACGCCGAGCTGCCGGGCCGCTGGGTCGCCGACCCCGCCTGGCCGTCCCCGAACGTCACCCCCGTGACGTACGCCTTCCAGGGCGAGCCGGTGCTCGTCGACTCCCCCCAGCAGACCGGCCTGGACGCGGGCCGCTTCTTCCCCTTCGGCAACGACGCCGACCTGCCGCCCGACCAGCGCGACGAGGACGCCCATTCGGCCTGCTTCGACTTCGTGGTCCCGGAGGACGGCGCACCGATCGAGATCCTGGGCCGGCCCCGGGTGAGCCTGTCGCTGCGCGCCGCCGCGCCGACGGGGCAGGTGATCGCCCGCCTCTGCGACATCGCTCCGGACGGCTCCTCGACGCTCGTCACACGGGGCGTGCTGAACCTCTCCGCCCGCTACGGCCGGGACCGCGCGGTGGAGGCGCAGCTCGGCGAGGCGGAGGACCACGTCTTCGAGCTGAACGGCATCGGCCACACCTTCCCGCCCGGCCACCGGGTCCGGCTCGCGGTCTCCTCCGCGTACTGGCCGTGGATCTGGCCCCAGCCCGACGCGGCGGGCTTCACGCTCGACCCGGCCGCCTCGAACCTGACGCTCCCGGTCCGCCGGCACACGGACGACGCGGTGGAGTGGGAGGAGCCGGAGCAGTCCGAAGCGCTGGGCGTCGTGATCCCGGCGACCCTGGAGGAACCCCGCCCGGAACGGATGGTGGTGCGGGACGTGGCCAAGGGCGAGTGGCGGCTGGAGGTCGACCCCCGGTACGGCGGCACGCGGGTCTATCCGGACGGCCTGGAATCCACCGAGGAGGCCCTGGAGACGTACACGATCACCGAGGACGATCCCCTCTCCGCCCGTACCCGCTCGGACTGGTCGATCCGACTGCACCGCCCGGAGTCGGCGTGGAACGTCACGGTCGACTCGCGTTCGGAGATCTCCTGCGACGCGGACGTATTCGTCACGTCGAACGAGGTGGTGTGCAAAGAGGGCGGGGAGGTCCTCTTCCACCGGACGTGGGAGAAACGGATTCCGCGGACGGCGGGATGAACGGGAAAGGAAAGGGGCTCGCATTCCGGAACGGAATTCGAGCCCCTTATGACACCAGGTGTCAGGCGTCGGCGCCGGCCTTGCGGCGACGGACGACGAACATCGCACCGGCACCGAGGACGACGGCCGCGGCGCCCGCGAGGGCGATCTGCGGAACGGCGTCGTTCGAACCGGTCTTGGCGAGCGAACCGTCGGTGGAACCGGTGGTTCCGCCGTTCACCGGGGTGGTGGAGGTGCCGCCCTGCCCGGTGGTGTTGCTGTTGCCGGGCTTGCCCTTGGCGTCGTCCACCTTGCCCGGGTTGCTGCCCTTGGCCAGGATGGCGAACTCGTAGTACTCCAGGTCCGGAGTGCCACCGCAGGACTCGTCGTTGTTCCAGTAGTCACCGGCGACGAACGCCGCGCCCTGGCCGGCCGGGGTCTTCGCGTCGAGCTTCAGCCGCAGCTTCACGTCGGTGGAGGACTTGGCGTTCAGCGAGCCGACGAACAGGCTCTCGCCCGGGTCGACGTCCTGCCACTTCGAGTTGGCCGCGGTGGACCACTCGAGGTCGAGGTACTTGTCGAGCTCCTTGAGGCCCTTCTCGTCGAAGGCGTGGACGGCGGCGAACGGGTACACCTCGTCCATCTTCTTGTCGGTGCCGTTGGTGACGCGCAGCGTGAAGTTCACGGTGGTGCCGGCGACGACCCTCTCGGGCAGGCCGTGGACGACGGTGGTGAACTTCGCCTCCGGGACGCACTCCTCGCCCGGCTCCTCGCCCTCCTCGGCCTCGGCGTCGGCGAGCGCCTTCTCGGCGGCCTTGAGGGTCTTGAGGGCCTCGTCCTTGGCCAGGCGCTTCGTCTCGATCGTGCGAACACCATCGACGCGCGCGTCCTCGAGAGCCTCCTGGGTCTCCGTCGCCTTGGTGTCGGCGGTGGTCTTCGCGGTGGCGGCGGTCGCGGCCGCGGCCTTGGCGTCGTCGACGTCCTTCTGCGCGGCAGCCTTCTCCGCGTCGGTGGCGGTCCCGGGCAGGGCCGCGAGCGCCGCCTCGGTCTCGGTCACCTTGGCGTCGGCGTCGGTCTTCGCGGTGGCGGCGGCCGCAGCCGCCTTCTTCGCGTCGTCGCGAGCGACCGCGAGCGGGTGGTCGGCCTTGCCGAGTGCGTCGAACGCCTTCTCGGCGTCGTTGTAGGCGACGACCGCGACGTCGTACGCCTTCTGCGCGGCGGCGGCCGCGAGCTTCAGCTGCTCGATCGTCGGCTTCTGGTCCTGCGTCTGCGCCGGCGCGGCCGGCTTGTTGTCGGCGAACGCCGGGGCGGCCGAGAGGAAGACGACGGGCGTCGTCACGGCGGCGGCCACGGCCGTCGCGAGAATGCGGCGAATCTTCAAGGCGGACCTTTTCTGGTCGAACGAAGATGAAAGAAATGGGAGTCGCGCCTGCGGGGACCTCACGCGGCACGACGTTGTCGAGATCGTATGACCCGAATAAGGCTCTGGAGAAGGGGGAATTGAACGCGCTCAGTCACACAGCCGCCCCACAGGAGGCATAAAGGACGCGAACATGGACAGTTGTGCACGGAGGCCCCACTTTCTGTGTGACCCATGTCATCCGCGCCGAGCGGCCCGCCCCGTAACGTGTCCCCCACACCCGTGGAAAGCGAGGCAAGCACCGATGCCCGAGCAGTCCCCGCTCGACCTCGCCGAAGGCGATCCCTTCGGCCCGCACAACCTTCCGTACGGCGTCTTCTCCACCGCCGACGAGCCCGACCGGCGGAGGGTCGGCGTCCGCATCGGCGGTCATGTCCTCGACGCGGGAGCCGCGGCGCACGCCCTCGGGTCCCCCTACGCCGCGCTGCTCGCGCAGCCCAGCCTCAACCCGCTGCTGGCCGCCGGACGGACCGCCTGGCGCGATGTGCGCCGCGCGCTGACCGCCTGGGTGACCGTGCCCGCCCACCGGCCGGACATAGAGCCCCTGCTGCACCCGCTGGACTCGGTCACGATGCACCTGCCGTACGAGGTCGCGGACTACGTCGACTTCTACGCGAGCGAGCACCACGCCACCAACGTCGGCCACATCTTCCGCCCCGACGGCGACGCGCTCACGCCGAACTGGAAGCACCTGCCGATCGGTTACCACGGTCGCGCGGGCACGGTCGTGGTCTCCGGCACCGATGTCGTACGCCCCTCCGGGCAGCGCAAGGCACCCACGGACCCGGCGCCCGTCTTCGGCCCCTCGGTGAAGCTGGACATCGAGGCGGAGGTCGGCTTCGTCGTCGGCACCCCCTCCGCGCACGGCACGCCGGTCCCGCTCGGCGACTTCCGTGAGCACGTCTTCGGGCTCACGCTCCTCAACGACTGGTCGGCGCGGGACATCCAGGCCTGGGAGTACGTGCCGCTCGGCCCCTTCCTCGGCAAGTCGTTCGCGACGTCCGTCTCCGCCTGGGTGACCCCCCTGGAGGCCCTGGACGCGGCCCGTACCGCGCCGCCTGCCCGGGACTTCGACCTGCTGCCGTACCTGGACGACTCCGCCGACGAGGAGCTCGGCGGCTTCGACCTGCGGATCACGGTCGAGATCAACGGCGAGGTCGTCTCGGAACCGCCGTTCGCCACGATGTACTGGACGGCCGCCCAGCAGCTCGCCCACATGACGGTCAACGGAGCGTCGCTGCGGACCGGTGACCTGTACGGCTCCGGCACGGTCTCGGGCCCCGAGGTGCACCAGCGCGGCTCGCTGCTGGAGCTGACGTGGAACGGCCGCGACGCGCTCGAACTCCCCACCGGGAAGCGGACGTTCCTGGAGGACGGCGACGTGGTCACGCTCACCGCGTGGGCGCCGGGCCCGGACGGTACGCAGGTCGCGCTCGGCGAGGTGACCGGCCGGATCGTTCCGGCGCCGTAGCCCCGCACAGACGTCAGGGCCCGGCCCCCGCGCGAGCGGGGACCGGTCCCTGACGTCGTCGGAACGGACTACCGCCAGAAACCGCTCGCCGTGCCCGCAAGGTCCCGGAATTACGGCGG
>NZ_JBHWBS010000053.1:0-5746 GCF_042735655.1 Streptomyces sp. NPDC059567
CGTTGACTCCCTCCTCCGCCTTGCGATCCACGGCACCAGACGCCGCTCCCCGATCCGGCCTGATCGACAAGACACCCCCTAGGGGGTGTCTTGGGCGTGTCCGGCGGATCAGGCCGGGGGCCGGGGAACGCCCGCGGGTCAGTCGGTGAGCAGCCGCCATGCCGTGAGGGCGAGCCTGGCCCGGGTCAGGCCGGTGGGGTCGGTGAGGTCGATGTCCAGCGTCCTGCCGATCTGTTCGACGCGGCGGGCGACGCTGCTGTGGTGCAGGTGGAGGAGGTCGGCGGCGCGGCGCAGGGAGCCGGTGGCGCAGTACGTGTCCAGCGTCTCCAGGTCTTCCGGGCTGCCGGCGACGCGGGCGATCCCGGCCACGTCGGCGTTGTCGCGAGAGGCCTCCTGAGGGACCTCGGCCAGCAGGGCCAGCGCGCCCAGGTCGGCGTGGCGGACGACGGGTTCGCGCGGGGTGGTGAAGCGGAGGGCGGTGCGGGCCTCCCGCCAGGACCGGTCAGGGCTGTCGGCGGCGCCGATGCCGGCCCGGACGTCCGCCGGAAAGCGGGCCGCGTCCACGGTGGTCGCCAGGATGACGCCCACGTCGGCGAGGGGTGCCGCCTTCACCGGGCGGGCCGGGCAGACCAGGCCGCCGATGCGGTCGAGCGGGACCCGGGAGCGTACCGCGACGACGCGGACCGGCACGTCCGCGGCGAACCCCAGGAGCCGTAACGCCCGTGCTCTGGCCGCCTCGTCGGTGTCGGCGCCGATCGCCAGCTCGACGAGGGCCGGGTCGGCCATGGTGGTGCGGGCCGGGCCGTACCGCTCGACGGCCGCCGCCGCGGCGAGGGCGAGCCGGTCGAGGAGGACGTCGTCGAGCTGATTGACCGCGCCCCCGCGTTCCAGCCACACCGTGCCGATCTCCTCCTCGTCGAGGACGATCGGCACCGTGGTCGTGGCGGGTGCCGGCGGGGCGATGGCGTCCCTGCCGTCGGGAGAGACCCTGATCGACCGCCCCGTGCCGTGGACGCGGATCCCCGCCACGCACTCGGCAAGGCCCGCCGACGCCCGCGCGAGTGCCGGGAGATCCACCCGTCGGCGCATCAACGTGTCGTAGAACGCGACGACGCGGATCGCGCCGCCGACGTACGGATCAAGTCCCGACAGCCGTACCGCCAGTGCCTCCATGCCAGCAGGATAGAAGGCGGAGAGCGCGCCGATCGGCGCGTCATCGGGGCGGGATGCGCGACGGATGGCGGATGACCCCTCGGGCGGCGTCCCCGAGGATGATCGGCATGGATCCCGAACTCGAAGCATTCGTCCCGCTGTTCCCCCGCATCCTGGTGACCGACCCGGTCGCCGGGCGCACGATGTACGCCGAGCTGGCCGCCGCGAAGCCGATACCGGACATCTCGGACCTGGAGATCGAGGACCGCCTGGTGCCCGCCGATCCGGCCGTGCCGGTGAGGATCTACCGCCCGCGCGGTGCCCGCGGTGCTCTCGTCTGGCTGCACGGTGGCGGATACGTCATGGGTGACGTGGACACCGAGCATCCGTGGGCCACCCGACTCGCCCAGGACTCCGGCGCGGTGGTGGTCTCGGTGGGCTACCGCGTGGCCCCCGAGCACCCCTTTCCGGCCGCTCTGGACGACGCGTACGCCGTCCTGACCTGGACGGCCGAGCACGCCGACGAACTCGGCATCGACCCGGAGCGGATCGCGGTCGGCGGTCACAGCGCCGGCGCGGGGATCACGGCGGCGATGACCTTGCGGGCGCGCGACGAGCAGGGGCCGCGGATCTGCTTCCAGCTGCTCAACGAGGCCTCGCTCGACGACCGTCAAGAGACCTGGTCGGCACAGCACTTCACCGACACGCCCTGGGCGAACCGCGACGTCGTCACCGCATCGTGGCGGCACTACCTGGGCTCCGCTCCCGCCACCCCGTACGCCGCCCCGGCGCGGGCGGCCGACCTGTCCGGCCTGCCACCCGCCTACATCGCCACCGCCGAATTCGACCCGAACCGCGACGAGGACATCACCTACGCGCTGCGCCTGTTGCAGGCGGGCGTCTCCGTCGAACTGCACCAGTGGCCCGGGACCTTCCACGGGTCGCAGGCGATCCTCTCCGCCGAGATCTCCCAGCGGCAGATCGCCGACCTCGGCGCCGTGCTGCGCCGCGCCCTGGCGCAGTGAGCCGCGCCGTTCCCCTCATCGACGAAAGGACGACGTCGTGAAGATCCGCACAGTGTTGTGCGCGAGCGTGATCGCGCTGAGCGTGGGTGCCGGCACGGTCGCGGCAGCCCCCGCGCCGCCCCACGAGACGAGGACGGTGCCGTCGACCGGCTTCGACCGGGCGGAGCTGAAGTCCGCCCTGGACGGAGTCCACCGCGCCGGGGTACCGGGTGTGTACGCCGAGGTGCGCGATGCCGGCCGGACATGGCGCGGCGCCTCGGGGGTCGCCGATGTCAGGACCGGCCGCCCCGTCACGCCCGACATGCGGCACCGCGTCGGCAGCATCACCAAGACCTTCACCGCCGCCGCGATCATGCAGCAGGTCGAGCAGGGCCGGATCGGGCTCGACGCGCCGATCGGCGACCATCTGCCGGATCTGGTGCCGGGAGAGCGCGGCAGGAAGATCACGGTACGGATGCTGCTGAACAACACCAGCGGCATCCCGGACTACATCCCCTACGCGTTCCCGTCCCTCCAGGGTTTCCCTGACGTCTCGTCCCGGAGCCCGGACGACAACCGGTTCCGGCGGTTCCACCCCACCGAGCTGATCAAGCTGGGGCTCGACGCCCCTCCGACCGGCGAGCCCGGAGGTCCGGTCGGGGTGTACTCGAACACCAACTACCTGCTGCTCGGCCGACTCCTGGAGCGGGTGACGGGCACCACGGCCGAGAAGTACATCACCCGGAACGTCATCGAGCGCGCCGGGCTCCGCCACACCGGATTCCCGACCGGCCCGCGCATCGAGGGACCGCATGCGCGGATGTACGAGGCCCTGTGGGGCGCGCTCGAACCGCCGCGCGACTACAGCGTCTACGACATGTCCTGGACCGGGACGGGAGCCGCGCTGGTGTCGACCATGCCGGATCTCAACCGCTTCTACGGCAGGCTCCTCGACGGCGGGATCGTCAGCCGGTCGTCGCTGACGGAGATGCAGCGCACGGTCCCGGTCGTCGCCCTGGACGGAACGATGATCCAGTACGGACTCGGCCTGCACCGCCTCGACATCCCGGGATGTGGCACCTTCTGGGGCCACGACGGCACGGTCTGGGGGGCCGGAACGGTCTCCTGGACCCGCTCCGACGGCGCCCGCCAGATGTCCTTCGGCGTCAATCTCCAGAGGTGGAACGAGGTGGACTCCTCCGGTACCCCGCGGCACCACCCCATCGACGACGCACTGGCGACGCTCGACGACCGGGGCCTCTGCGCCCCGGACCGGGGAGCGCGGCCCGACACCCCCTAGCCCGCAGCCTGCGTCGCGAGGTTCTCCACGCGCGACGCGCGACTCTGCTCGTACCGTTCGATCAGCAGCCGGGCCAGCTCCGGGGACGGGCCGAGGACGTCCGCCAGGTGGTCGGCCTCCTCCGAGCCCGCCGCGATGCGGTCCGGCAGCCGGCCGGGGGCGATGACGTACGGGGCCACCGCCACGCGGCGCACGCCGTCGGCGCGCAGGGCGCGGACGGCGTCCTCGGTCCGTGGGAGTGATGCGGAGGCGAACGCAGGCCGCACGGAGCACCAACCGGTGCGCCGCAGCTCCCGCGCCGTTTCTGCGATCGCTGCGATCGCCTCCGGGTCCGTGGAGCCCGCCGAGGCCAGGACGACCCCGGTCGAGTTCTTGTCGCCGGGGGTCAGCCCGGCCTCGTACAGCCGTCGCTCCACCGTCGCGATCAGCAGCGGCGAGGGGCCGAGCACCTCCGCGCGGCGGATCCGCAGGGCGGGAGGGGCCTGGCGCAGTACGGCGGGGATGTCGGCCTTCGCGTGGAAGGCCCGGGTCAGCAGCAGCGGCAGGGCCACCACGTCCCGTACGCCCTCCCGTCGCCCGCCACCACCCTTGCAAGGAGGCGCTTCGCGCCGCACCTCCTCCGCGAGCCGGTCCAGGACCCCCGGTACCGACGGCAGGTTGAAGTCCAGGAACGCCGTCTCCACACGCAGCCCGGGCCGCAGCGCCCGGGCACGGCGCACCAGCGCATGCACGGTCGCCGCGTGCCGCGGATCGCGGCTGCCGTGGGCGATGACGAGAAGGACGGGGGCGGTCATGTCAGGCCTTCACCAGCAGGCCGCGACGGCGCAGCACCGCGCGCTCCAACGGGCTGAAGATCAGCAGGTCGATGGCGACACCGACGAGCAGGATCAGGATGATGGCGAGGAAGATCCCCGGCATGTCGAAGTTGTTGCGGCCGTTCTCCAGCAGCTGGCCGAGCCCCAGGCCCAGTTCGGGCGAGGAGGCGATGATCTCGGCGGCCATCAGCGAACGCCAGGAGAACGCCCAGCCCTGCTTCAGACCCGCGAGATAGCCCGGCAGCGCGGCCGGCATCACGATGTGCCAGGCGCCCTTGAGTCCGGTGGCGCCGAGGGTGCGTCCGGCCCGCAGGAAGAGCGGCGGGACCTGGTCGACGCCGGCCACCAGACCGTTGGCGATCGACGGCACGGCGCCCAGCAGGATCACCGCGTACATCATCGAGTCGTTGAGGCCGATCCACAGCACGGCCGGGGCGACCCAGGCCACGGACGGCAGCGACTGCAGTCCCGCGAGGACCGGTCCGATGGCGGCCCGGACGAACTTCACCCGGGCGACGAGCAGACCCAGCGGGGTGCCGATGGCGAGCGCCATCAGGAAGCCCAGCAGGGCGCGCGACACGCTGGTCCAGAGGACTTCGAGGAGCGTGCCCTCCAGCCACATCGTGGTCACGCTGTCCCACACCGCGGACGGCGCCGGCAGCTTGGACTCGTCGGTGACCTTGGCCATCACCAGGAGCTGCCACACCACCAGCACCAGGGCGACGGCGATGACGGGCGGCAGGACCTTGCCGGTGAGGACCTCGCGCACCGGGGTGCGGCGGACCTGCACCGCGTCCAGCGCGTCGAGACCCGCCTCCAGACCGGCCAGGTCGTCGGCCTTCGCGGCCGTCGTGGTGGTCGTATCAGTGCTGGCCATGACGGCGGATCTCCCCACGCAGTTCTTCGGTGATCTCGACGGAAAGCTCCGCCACGGCGGCGTCCTCGATACGGCGCGGCTGCGGGATGTCGATGGTCCACTCCCGGGCGATCCGCCCCGGCCGGGACGACAGCAGCACCACGCGCTCGGCCAGCCGCACGGCCTCGCGCACGTTGTGGGTGACGAACAGCACCGACAGCTGCGTCTCCCGCCAGATGCGGGTCAGCTCGTCGTGCAGCACGTCGCGGGTGATCGCGTCGAGCGCCGCGAACGGCTCGTCCATCAGCAGCAGATCGCTGGCCTGGGCGAGCGCCCGGGCCAGCGCCACGCGCTGGCGCATACCGCCGGACAGCTCGTGCACCCGCTTGCCGTACGAGCCGGAGAGCCGCACCAGTTCGAGCAGGCGCTCGGCCTCCGGGCGGCGCTCGGCCTTCGGCACCCCGCGCAGCCGCAGGGCCAGTTCGATGTTCTTGCCCGCGGTGAGCCACGGGAAGAGGGCGTGCTCCTGGAACATCAGGGCCGGGGGGGGGGCGGGGGGGGGGGGGCGCGCCCCCCCCCGCCCGCGCCCGCGGGGCCCGGGGCGGGGGCGACGTCGGCT
>NZ_JBHWBS010000053.1:5756-44225 GCF_042735655.1 Streptomyces sp. NPDC059567
TCCACGACTGGGGCGAGCAGGGGCAGAACGCGTTGATGGCGCTGATCTCACTGGTGGGCCTCTTCGCGATGTCGTGGCAGACGTGGTCGCTCGACCACGCGATCGGACCGCGGACGGCCGGTCGAGCCCGGCGACCAGGTTGAGCAGGGTGGACTTTCCGCAGCCGGAGGCACCCAGGAGGGTGACGAACTCGCCCGGGGCGACATCGAGCGAGATGTCGTCGAGCACGAGCTGTCCGCCGTTGGGTCCGCCGAAGGACTTCGAGACGTGCTCGAGACGGGCGGCGTGCGTCACCGCCGTACGGTCCTCGGCCTTGGCGAGCGTCGCGGTCGTGGCCATGGTCGTCACCTCCTGGGTATGAGCTGCGGACTGGTTACTTGACGCCGAGGCCGGCGTCGGCGACCTCGGGCTGCCCGGCGGTCTTCAGGACCTTGTTGAGCGGCTTCAGGTCGTAGATGCCGGCCAGATCGGGCTGCTTGAGCAGACCGGCCTTCACCGCGTGGTCCGCCTGGGCCTGCAGGGTGGCGGCCAGCGGGTCGTTGATGAACTGGATCGACGGCCAGGCACCGTCGAGGACCTTCGCGCCGAGCGGCTTGCCGGTGAGCTCCTTGAGCTTGGCGTTGGCCGACTCCTTGGCCTTCGCCTGGTTGGCGTTGATCCACTCGTTGGTCTTCACCGTGCCGCGCAGGACCGCCTCGACGACGTCCGGGTGCTCGCTGAGGAACTTCTGCGACACGATGATGTTCGTGATCACGAACTTCTTGTCGGGCCACAGCGTGGACTCGTCGAGCAGCACCTTGCCGCCCTCGCTGACCAGCTTGGACGCGGTCGGCTCCGGCACCCAGGCACCGTCGATCGAGCCGGACTTGTAGGCGTCCGGGGTCACCTTGTTGTCCGTACGGAGCACGGAGACGTCGCCCTTGCCGCTCTGGGCGTCGACCTTCCAGCCCTTCTCCGAGATCCAGTTGAGGAAGGCCACGTCCTGCGTGTTGCCGAGCTGCGGGGTGGCGATCTTCTTGCCCTTGAGGTCGTCGAGGGTCTTGATCTTGTCCGGGTTCACGACCAGCTTCACACCACCCGACGCGGAGCCGGAGACGATGCGCAGGTTCTTGCCCTTGGACTTGGTGTAGCCGTTGATCGCGGGGGAGGGGCCGATGAAGCCGATGTCGATCGAGTCGGCGTTGAGCGCCTCGATCTCGGAGGGGCCGGCGTTGAAGGTCGAGACCTTCAGCTGCGTGCCGCCCAGCTCCTTCTGGATGATGCCCTCCTGGTCGCCCACCAGGGCGGTGGCATGCGTCAGGTTCGGGAAGTACCCGAGTCGTACCGTGTCGGCCGAGAGCTTCTCGCCCTCGGCGGCCACCTTCTTCTCGTCGTTCTTGGCCTGTGAGCCGTAGCCGCAGGAGGCGAGCGCGCCGATCAGCAGCGGCAGAGCCGCGGCGGCGGCGAGTGAGCGGCGCAGGGTGGTACGGGAGGCAGGCACGGAGGTGTTCCCCTCAGGGTCTTCGAAGTCTTCTTCGTCTATGTCGTTCGGAGTGGAGCGGGTGGAGCGGGATCGCGCCGCGTACGCGGCGCATCGGCGTCAGCACGCACATCGCGCGACACCTCCGCGGCCCGCGCCGAGCGCGCCGGAACCCACCCGGCCGCCCTCCTTGGCGAAGGTGCTGTAGACGTCGATGCTCATCAGAAGGCCCACCCTTCGTCCTCGGTGGTCTCCGCGACGGCCGCCGCCTTGGCGCCGGCGAAGGCCTCGCCCGCCATGCCGGCCGCGAGCGTGGTGCCGTCCGCGGGGTCGATCAGCAGGAACGAGCCGGTACGGCGGGAGTCGGCGTACGCGTCGAGCGCGAGCGGCTCGGCGGTACGGATCCTGACCCGGCCGATGTCGTTGGCGACCAGCTGCCCCGGCTCGGGGTGCTGGGAGAGGTCGTCCAGGGTCAGCCGGGACGGGATCTCCTTGACGATCGCCTTGACCGTGCGGGTGGTGTGCTTCAGCAGCACCCGCTGGCCGACGGTCAGCGGCTGGTCGGCCACGTGGCAGACCGTCGCCTCGACGTCCTGGCTGGTGGCGGGGGCGTCACCGGCCGGCGCGAGGAGGTCGCCGCGCGAGATGTCGATGTCGTCGGCCAGCCGGATCGTCACCGACTGCGGGGCCCAGGCGATGTCGACCGACTCGCCCAGCGCGTCGATCGCGGTGATCGTGGACGTCTTGCCCGAGGGCAGGACGGTGATCTGCTCGCCGACGCGGAAGGCTCCGGCCGCGATCTGCCCGGCGTAGCCCCGGTAGTCCGGGTGCTCGGCGGTCTGCGGACGGATCACGTACTGCACCGGGAAGCGCGCGTGGCAGGCCGTCAGGTCATGGCTGACCGGCACGGTCTCCAGGTGCTCCAGGACGGTCGGACCGCCGTACCAGTCCATGTTGGCGGACGGCTCCACCACGTTGTCGCCGGCCAGCGCCGAGATCGGGATCGCGGTGATCTCCGGGACGCCGAGCTCGGACGCGTACCGCGTGAACTCCTCGGCGATCGCGGCGAAGACGGGCTCCGCGTAGTCGACGAGGTCCATCTTGTTCACGGCCAGGACCACGTGCGGCACGCGCAGCAGGGCGGCGACGGCCGCGTGGCGGCGGGTCTGCTCGACCACACCGTTACGGGCGTCGACCAGGACCACGGCCAGCTCCGCGGTCGAGGCGCCGGTGACCATGTTCCGGGTGTACTGCACGTGCCCGGGGGTGTCGGCGAGGATGAACCGGCGGCGCGGGGTCGCGAAGTAGCGGTAGGCCACGTCGATGGTGATGCCCTGCTCGCGCTCGGCGCGCAGTCCGTCGGTGAGGAGCGCCAGGTCGGGTGCTTCCTGGCCGCGCTTGAGGGACGCGGCCTCGACGGCCTCCAGCTGGTCGGTGAGGACCGACTTGGAGTCGTGCAGGAGGCGTCCCACCAGGGTGGACTTGCCGTCGTCGACGGAGCCGGCGGTGGCGAAGCGCAGCAGGGTGGTGGCCGCCACGTCGGCGAACTGCTCGGTGGTGCTAGTCATGGCTAGAAGTACCCTTCGCGCTTGCGGTCTTCCATCGCGGCCTCGGACATCTTGTCGTCGGCGCGGGTCGCGCCCCGCTCGGTGAGGCGGGAGGCGGCGATCTCGGCGATCACGGCGTCGAGCGTGGTCGCGTCGGAGTCGACGGCGCCCGTGCAGGACATGTCACCGACGGTGCGGTAGCGGATGAGCCGCGTCTCCACCGTCTCGGTGTCCTTGGGGCCGCCCCACTCGCCGGCCGTCAGCCACATGCCGTTGCGGGCGAACACCTCGCGCTCGTGGGCGAAGTAGATCTCGGGGAGCTCGATCTTCTCCCGCTGGATGTACTGCCACACGTCGAGCTCGGTCCAGTTGGACAGCGGGAAGACGCGGACGTGCTCGCCGGGGGCGTGGCGGCCGTTGTAGAGCTGCCACAGCTCCGGGCGCTGGCGGCGCGGGTCCCACTGCGAGAACTCGTCGCGCAGCGAGAACACCCGCTCCTTGGCGCGGGCCTTCTCCTCGTCGCGACGGCCGCCGCCGAAGACGGCGTCGAAACGGTGCTGCTGGATCGCCTCGGTCAGCGGCACCGTCTGGAGCGGGTTGCGCGTCCCGTCGGGACGCTCGCGCAGCTTCCCGGCGTCGATGTACTCCTGCACGGAGGCGACGTGCAGCCGCAGCCCGTGCCGGGCCACCACGCGGTCGCGGTACTCGATGACCTCGGGGAAGTTGTGCCCCGTGTCGACGTGCAGCAGCGTGAACGGCACCGGCGCCGGCGCGAACGCCTTGAGCGCCAGGTGCAGCATGACGATGGAGTCCTTGCCGCCGGAGAAGAGGATCACCGGCCGCTCGAACTCGCCCGCCACCTCACGGAAGATGTGGACGGCCTCGGACTCGAGCGAGTCCAGGTGCGACAGCGCGAACGGGCTGTCGGTCTCCTCATGAACATGGGCAACGGTGGTCACTCTGCACCCCTTTCGTGAGCTTCTCCGCCCGCGCGGCGCAGAGGCGCGGCTTGTGCATTCGTCTTCGGCCGGGCGGCCGCGCGCGCGTCGCTCACAGCAAGCCCCTCTCGGTGAGCAGCGCGTACAGCTGCGCCGCGGACTCCTGCACGGTCTGGTTCTGGGACTCGATCCGCAGATCGGGGTTCCGCGGCTCGTCGTACGGGTCGTCGACCCCGGTCAGGCCGCTGAGCTCGCCCGCGGCCTGCTTGGCGTACAGCCCCTTCACATCGCGTACGGAGCACACGTCCACCGGAGTGGCGACGTGCACCTCGACATAGGGGGTGCCCTCGGACTGGTGACGCTTGCGGACGGCCTCGCGGCTGTCCTCGTACGGAGCGATGACCGGGACCAGGACCTTCACGCCGTTCGAGGCCAGCAGCTCGGAGACGAAGCCGATCCGCTGCACGTTGGTGTGCCGGTCCTCGCGGCCGAAGCCGAGGCCCGCGGAGAGGAACTCGCGGATCTCGTCGCCGTCGAGCACCTCGACGCGGTGGCCCTCGCCGCGCAGGGTGGCGGCGAGTTCGTACGCGATCGTGGTCTTGCCGGCGCTCGGCAGGCCCGTGAGCCAGATGGTGGCACCGGTCACGTGGTTCTCCTGGGAAGTCTCTGTGGTGGTCATCAGCCGTGCAGCCCGCATTCGGTCTTGGTCCGGCCGGCCCAGCGGCCTGCCCTGGCGTCCTCGCCCTCGGCGACGCGGCGGGTGCAGGGCGCGCAGCCGACGGAGGCGTAACCGTCCATGAGGAGCGGGTTGGTGAGGACGCCGTGCTCGGCGACGTACGCGTCGACGTCGTCCTGCGTCCAGCGGGCGATGGGGGAGATCTTGACCTTCTGCCGCTTCTCGTCCCAGCCGACGACCGGGGTGTCGGCCCGGGTCGGGGACTCGTCCCGGCGCAGCCCCGTCGCCCATGCGCGGTACGCGGTCAGGCCGTCTTCGAGCGGCTTGACCTTGCGCAGTGCGCAGCACAGGTCCGGGTCGCGGTCGTGCAGCTGCGGGCCGTACTCGGCGTCCTGCTCCTCCACCGACTGGCGCGGGGTCAGGGTGATGACGTTGACGTCCATCACCGCGTCGACCGCGTCGCGGGTGCCGATGGTCTCGGGGAAGTGGTAGCCGGTGTCGAGGAAGACGACGTCCACTCCGGGCACGGCGCGCGAGGCGAGGTGGGCGACCACGGCGTCCTCCATGGAGGAGGTGACGCAGAAGCTCTTGCCGAAGGTGTCGGCCGCCCAGCGGAGGATCTCCAGTGCGGAGGCGTCCTCCAGGTCGCGGCCGGCCTGCTCGGCGACCGCCTTCAGGTCGGTCGCCTGAGTCGTCGTCATATCGGTTCCCCTCCAGAGGAGTTGCTCGAAGTGCCCGGGGCGAGGAGGCCCAGGAACTTCAACTGGAAGGCTCGACTGCACGCCCGGCATTCCCAGGCGCCGTGTCCCTGTTCGTGCGGGAACAGGTCCTCGTCGCCGCAGTACGGGCAGTAGAAGGGCGCGGCACGCTCGCTCATGCGGCATCCCTCGTCTCGATCGGGGAGCTCACGACAGTGCCTCCTCGGGCGCGCGCGCCGCCCAGGTGGCGAAGCGCTCGCCGTCCTCGCGCTGCTCCTGAAAGCGCGTGAGGACCCGCTCGACGTAGTCCGGCAGCTCGGCCGAGGTGACCTTCAGACCACGGACCTTGCGGCCGAAGCCGGCCTCCAGGCCGAGGGCGCCGCCCAGGTGGACCTGGTAACCCTCGACGCGGTTGCCCTCGTCGTCCAGGACCAGCTGGCCCTTGAGACCGATGTCCGCCACCTGGATACGGGCGCAGGCGTTGGGGCAGCCGTTGATGTTGATGGTGATCGGCTCGTCGAACTCGGGGATGCGGCGCTCGAGTTCGTCGATGAGCGAGGCGCCGCGCGCCTTGGTCTCGACGATCGCCAGCTTGCAGAACTCGATACCGGTGCAGGCCATCGTGCCGCGCCGGAACGGCGAGGGGTTGACCCGCAGGTCCATGGACTCGAGGGCGGAGACGATCGACTCGACCTGCCCCTCCTCGATGTCCAGGACGATCATCTTCTGCTCGGCGGTGGTACGGACCCGGCCCGAACCGTGCGCCTCGGCGATCTCCGCGATCTTGGTGAGGGTGGTGCCGTCGACCCGGCCGACGCGCGGCGCGAAGCCGACGTAGTAGCGGCCGTCCTGCTGCTTGTGGACGCCGACGTGGTCGCGCCACTGGCCGGCGGGCTGCTCCGGGGCGGGCCCGTCCGTCAGCTTGCGCTTCAGGTACTCGTCCTCCAGGACCCGGCGGAACTTCTCCGGGCCCCAGTCGGCGACGAGGAACTTCAGCCGGGCGCGGGTGCGCAGCCGGCGGTAGCCGTAGTCGCGGAAGATCGAGATGACGCCCTCGTAGACGTCCGGGACCTCGTCGAGCGAGACCCAGGTGCCCAGGCGGACGCCCAGCTTGGGGTTGGTGGAGAGGCCGCCGCCGACCCAGACGTCGAAGCCGGGGCCGTGCTCCGGGTGGTTCACGCCGACGAAGGCGATGTCGTTGATCTCGTGCGCCACGTCGAGCAGCGGCGAGCCCGAGACGGCGGACTTGAACTTACGGGGCAGGTTGGAGAAGTCCTTGTTGCCCACGATCCGGCGGTAGATCTCGTCGATGGCGGGGGTGCCGTCGATGATCTCGTCCTCGGCGATCCCGGCGACCGGGGAGCCGAGGATGACACGCGGGGTGTCACCGCAGGCCTCGGTCGTCGACAGACCGACCGCCTCCAGGCGGTTCCAGATCTCCGGGACGTCCTCGATGCGGATCCAGTGGTACTGGACGTTCTGCCGGTCGGTGATGTCGGCGGTGCCCCGCGCGAACTCCTGCGAGATCTCGCCGACGACCCGAAGCTGCTCGGTCGTCAGCCGGCCGCCGTCGATACGGACCCGGAGCATGAAGTACTCCGCGTCCAGCTCCTCCGGCTCCAGGACACCCGTCTTGGTGCCGTCGAGACCTTCCTTGCGCTGGGTGTAGAGGCCCCACCACCGCATCCGGCCGCGCAGGTCGTTGGGGTCTATGGAGTCGAATCCACGCTTGGAGTAGATCGTCTCAATACGTGTCCGCACATTGAGACCGTCGTCGTCCTTCTTGAACTGCTCATTGCCGTTCAGCGGGGTGAAGTGCCCCACGGCCCACTGACCCTCGCCACGGTGACGGCTCACCTTGCGGCGGGGCGTTGCGGGTGCGGGGTTTTCCGGGGTGGCGGCCATGGCGTTTTGTCCTTCGGGACTGCGGGAGGGCGGCTCTGACCTGCACACTCGTGCTGCGGTCAGGGGATGGCGCGACGGTGCGCAGTGGGTGGGTCAGAAAGGGGGATCGCGGCGGAGCTGGTTCTCTCAGCGCACCGGACACATGGCGCTGGACATGCGGCCGAGGTCGACGTGCCGCCGACTCACCAAGGCAATTCCAGTTCCAGACATGACGGAAGCGTGTCACGGGACTTTGGACCCAGTCCAGCTTCGTCCGGAATGTGGACACGACCGTCCCGCATCGCAAGACGATGTGCCGTGGGTCACTTTCGGGGTGGTGAGGAAGGGGTCAGGCGTGTGCGCCGGGCCAGGGGCCGGGCGTCTCGGACTCCTCGACCTCCTCCACCTTGGTGTCGAAGAGCCGGAAGCCCCGCCGCAGATAGTTGTCCATCGCGTGCGGTCCGTCCAGCGAGCAGGTGTGGAGCCACACCCGGCGCGTCTCCTCGCGGTCCGGCCAGCGGTCCGCCAGGTCCCAGGCGCGCTGGACACCGTACGAGAGCAGATGGCCGCCGATCCGGCGCCCGCGGAAGGCCGGGATCAGCCCGAAGTAGACGATCTCGACGACGCCGTCGTCCTGCGGGTCGAGCTCGACGTATCCGGCCGGCGTGCCCCGGTCGTACGCGACCCAGATCTCGGCCCCGGGCTTCTCGACGATCTCCAGCCACTGCTTGTACGTCAGCGCCAGCCGATCGTTCCATTGGATGTCGCCCCCGACCGCCGTATAGAGGAAGCGGCTGTATTCGGGCGAGGGCACCTCGGCCCGCTTGATCGTGACCTCGTCGCCCTCGGGGACGGGGGAGGGACGGAGGTCGGACGGCGCGGTCTGCTCGAGGGACCAGGTGGTGAGAGTGATGCTCATACGTCCATCGCATCATGCGGAGCGCCAGATTCCCCACAGGGGTCCTCCCGCGGGACCCCTCACCCCGGCGTCGGCCGCGTGCGGGAGGTCCGGACCGCGGGGGCCGTCGAGTGGGGCAGGAGGTCGGCCGGGTGGGCGGGGGCGACGATCTCGACCTCCACCTCCTCGCTGAAGCGGTACGGGCGGTGCGCCAGCACGCTCGCCAGATTGCGGCGGACCCGCGACATCTCCGCCCGTACCGTCACCGTCCTCGTCCGGTCGCCGAACACGTCCTCCGCCAGCTCCGCCGCCGTCCGTCCGTCGCGGTGCCGGGCCAGGACGTACAGCAGCTCGGCGTGGCGCGGGCTCAGCTCCTGCGTCCAACTGCCCGCCGCCCCCGACACCGCCACCGTCCAGCGGCGCGGCCGGCTCAGATCGAGCACCACCCGGCTCGCCGCCCGCGCCTCCGTGGCCGCCACCCGGGTCTCCTCCTCGACCCGCAGCAGCCAGCCGCCCGGCAGGGGCTCCACCGCGCACATCCCCAGCGACGGCAACCAGGTGCGCCCCGCGCGGAACGACTTCGGCAGCGCGAAGCGGTCCACCGGCGCCATCCCGGTCACCGCCGCCGTCCAGCCGTGCGTGTCCACCGCCACCGCCCGGCCGCCCACCCGGCACAGGATCGGCGCGGCCACCGAGCGCAGCCGCTCGATCGACCGCAGATGGCGGTCGCGCATCTCCGCCTCGGCGAGCTGCGCCACCGAGCCGACCAGCGCCAGCGTCGCCGGGTGGAAGCTGGACGCCGGACCGCTCACGTCCACGATCCCCAGGAGTCGCTGGTCGCGCGGATCGTGGACCGGCGCCGCGGCGCAGGTCCAGTTGTGGAGCGTCTGGACATAGTGCTCGGCCGAGTGGACCTGGACGGCCCGGCGCATCGCCAGCGCCGTCCCCACCGCGTTCGTGCCGGTGGTGTGCTCGGTCCAGGCCGCGCCCTCCTCCAGACAGATCCCGTTGGCCTGCCGCAGCACCGAGGAGTTGCCCTCCCGCCAGAGCACCCGGCCCTGCTCGTCGGTGACCACCATGATCTGCATGGAGGCGTCCGCGATCCCCGCGAGCCCGGCGCTCAGGGTGCGCATCACCTCGCCGAGCACCGTCGACCGCCGCCGCTCCTCCAGCTCGTCGCGCTGGAGCAGCACACTGCTCGTGCTCTGGTCCGGGTCGAGACCGAGCCGGAACATCCGCTGCCAGGAGGCGTCGATGACCGGGCGGGGCGCGATCGGAGGGACGCGTCCGGCCAGCGTCTCCTCCCGGACCCGGTGCAGCAGTCGGGTCGCCTGGGCGGCGTCCATGGTGGACAGTCGCTTCATGTCGAGCCGAGTGTTGTTCAGCTGAGTGTTCTTCATCGGCCTCTCCCAGCCACCCGCAGTGCTGTATCGGTTCTGCTGCATTCCCGGGTCGTGGTGCCCATCGTGCCGCCCCGTGCCGTCCGGCAGAGCGCGTTTCGCGTAATCCTGCAACCCTTTGCAACTCTGGCCGCAACCGCTCTCGTGCACGAGGGTGGTGCGAGCGGAGGGTGGTGCCGTGTCGGCGCAGCACCACCCTCGGCTTTTCCGCGCGTGCCGACCCCTTCCGGGTCCACCCCTGGCGCGCGCGGCTCAGCTTTACTCGCATGCGCCGGGGGCGTGCGCCCGAGGGCTCAGGCTTCCACGCGCGCTCTCTCCACCACCGCCCGCAGATCCAGCGTGGTCGGCAGCGTCCCGAACGCCGAGCCCCGGTCGCCGCCCAGCCGCGAGGCGCAGAACGCGTCCGCCACCTCCGCCGGCGCCCACCGCACCAGCAGCGAACCCTGCAGCACCAGCGCCATCCGCTCCACGAGCCGCCGGGCCCGCCCCTCGATCCCGTCCAGATCGGCCAGTTCGGTCAGCATCCCCTTGATCGCCCCGTCGAGCCGGTGGTCCGCGCCCCGCGCCCTGCCCACCTCCGTCAGGAACGCGTTCAGCGCCATCGGCTCCCTCTGCAACGCCCGCAGCACATCCAGCGCCTGCACATTGCCGGAGCCCTCCCAGATCGAGTTGAGCGGTGACTCGCGCAGCAGCCGCGGCATCCCCGACTCCTCCACGTAGCCGTTGCCGCCCAGGCACTCCAGGGCCTCCGCCACCATCGGCGTACACCGCTTCGTCACCCAGTACTTCGCCGCCGGCACGGCGATCCGCAGGAAAGCGCGCTCTGCCTCCGTGTCGGCGTCGTACGCCGCCGCCAGCCGCATCCCGAGCACCGTCGCCGCCTCCGACTCCAGCGCCAGATCGGCCAGCACGTTGCGCATCAGCGGCTTGTCGACGAGCGGACCGCCGAACGCATCGCGGTACGCGCAGTGGTGCACGGCCTGCGTCAGCGCCTGCCGCATCAGCGCCGCCGAACCCAGCACGCAGTCGAGCCGGGTCGCCGCCACCATCCCGATGATCGTGCGGACCCCGCGCCCCTCGTCCCCGACCCGGCGCGCCCAGGTCGTCCCGTCGAACTCCACCTCGGCGGAGGCGTTCGACCGGTTCCCCAGCTTGTCCTTCAGCCGCTGGATCGCGAACGCGTTGCGCGTACCGTCCTCCAGGACCCGCGGCACGAGAAAGCAGCTCAGCCCTTCCGGGGCCTGGGCGAGGACCAGGAAGCCGTCCGACATCGGCGCCGAGCAGAACCACTTGTGCCCGGTCAGCACGTACTCGCCGGCCCCGGACAGCGGCCGCGCCTGCGTCGTGTTCGCCCGTACGTCGCTGCCGCCCTGCTTCTCCGTCATCCCCATCCCGAGGAGCGCCCCCGCCTTCTCGCCGGGCGGCCGCAGCCCCTCCTCGTACGCATGCGAGGTCAGCAGCGGCTCCCAGACTGCGGCGAGCGCGGGGTCCGTCCGCAGCGCGGGCACCGCGGCATGGGTCATCGACAGCGGGCAGCCGTGCCCCGCCTCGGTCTGCGTCGCGAGCATGAACCCGGCCGCCCGCCGCACATGACCACCCGGACGGCCCCAGGCATCGGTCAGACCCGCACCCACCGAGCGCCCCAGGAGCCGGTGCCAGGCAGGATGGAACTCCACCTCGTCGATCCGGTTCCCGTACCGGTCGTGCGTCCGCAGCAGCGGCGGGTTCCCGTTCGCGAGGGACCCCCACTTCTGCGCCTGCGCCGACCCGACGGACCGCCCCTGGGCCACGAGCTCCTCGCGCGCTTCCGCGAAGACCTCCGGCGCCAGATGACGCTCGACGGCCTCCGTCAGAGCCCGGTCGGACGTGTACGCGTCGTATCCCACCAGGGGCGGAGCCTGGTTGGTCACTGTGTGGGTGGTGGCTGCCATGCCGATACGGTAAGGAGGTGCAGGCAGCAAACGAAACACCCGAGCGGCGGCCCGGGAGCAGACTCCACCGGGCGCGAGTCCTCTACCGCAACGTCTCCAAGCGGAAGATGGTCTGGCTGCTCCTGAAGGACACCGTCAACTCGTGCATCGAGTACCGCATCCTCGGCCTCGCCGCCGAAGCGGCGTTCTTCACCCTCCTGTCCCTTCCCCCGCTGCTGCTCGGTCTGATCGCCCTCCTCGGCTACGCCGACGACTGGACCAACACCGACACCGTCGCGAGCATCCAGGAGAACATCCTCCGCGCCGCCGGAACGGTCCTCTCCGACCGCGGCGTACGGGACATCGCCAAACCCCTCCTGGACGACGTCACCCAGGGCAAACGCCCCGAACTCATCTCGCTCGGCTTCGCCATCGCCCTCTGGTCCGGCTCGCGTGCCGTGAACGTCTTCATCGACACCATCACCGTGATGTACGGGCTCGACGGGCACCGCGGCATCGTCAAGACGCGGCTGCTCGCCTTCCTGCTCTACCTCGTGGCGCTGCTCATCGGCGCGGTCGTCCTGCCGCTCGCCGTCGTGGGCCCGGACCGGGTGGTGGAGCTGATCCCGTGGGGCACGGAAGTCGTCGCCGTCCTCTACTGGCCGGTCGTCATCCTGCTCTCCATCGCCTTCCTGACGACGCTGTACCACGTGTCCGTCCCGGTCCGCTCCCCATGGATCGAGGACATCCCCGGCGCGCTGGTGGCCCTCGGGATGTGGGTGCTCGGCAGCTTCCTGCTGCGGATCTACCTGACGAGCCAGGTCGAGGGGCCCACGATCTACGGCTCGCTGGCCGCGCCCATCGCCGTGCTGCTCTGGATCGGCATCTCGGCCTTCGCCGTGCTCGTCGGCGCGGCGGTGAACGCGGCGATCGACCGCGTCTGGCCCTCCGTCGCCACCGCCGCCGCCCGCGAGGCCAGCGACCGCGCCCGCGCCGCCCAGGCCGCCGACCTCGTCGCCCGGCTGCGCGCGGAGGCCGACGACGTGGACGAGGACGACCCGGACATGCCGTCGGAGTTCCCCGAGCGATGGTCACGCTTCCTGCCGCCGGACGACGTCAAGTCGCGCCTGCACTCGGGCTGGGAGAAGGACTAGGGCAGCGAAGGCCGGGGTCTCAGGCGGCGGTCTTGAGGACCGTGGCGAAGGGGATGACGACGGTTCCGGTCAGGATCGTCTCGACTCCGTACTTGTCCTCGGGGTCGAGGTTCACACCGGACACCTTTCCATGGCCATTGAGCGGCGAGACGGCCGCGTACATGTCCGAATCCTCGCCCAGGAGCCGGATCGCGACGACATAGCGCTGTCTCCGCGTCACGTTGATGATGTTGTTGTTGTGGGTCAGCTCGCCCATGTAGAAGACGTAGTCCCCGCATTCCTCCGGACACTCGACCATGTTCGTCTCCCCCTCCCACCAGGAGTACAGGGGATACACGAACGCCTCGTCGACCCGTCCCCGGTCCTTCCTCAGCACGGTGATGTCCCCGTCGGCCTCCAGACTCTCGTAGTCGGCTCCCTTGGGTACCTGCACGACGACGCTCTCGACCTGCCCCGTCCCCGGGTCGAACCAGTCCCCGGGATCGACGATCAGCCCCGTCGCGAGCACACGACGCTTCGGCAACCCGGCGTAGAGCTCGCTGTCCGCTTCCTCCTCGACGTCCTCCTTGGCCCCGGCCAGCTCCTTCGCGCCGCCGGTGAAGTCCGACGTTCTGCCCTTCACCCAGAACACGCTGCTGATGACGTTGACGGGCACCTTGCCGGTGTTCTGCAGGGAGAAGGTCACCGGGACATGGATCACCGGCTCCCTCGGGTCCAGCTCCGGCTTGCCGAATTTGGCGCTGAGCGTCACCTGGACGTGCGCCGCGTACGGCTGGTACGCCGCCGAGTAGGCGAAGTTCGCGGCGGCGAGCAGCGCGGTCGCGAGGACGCCCGCGGCGACCTTCCTGGGGTGCGGGATGCCCTGCCAGGCCTTTTCCCGGATGACGATCCAGGTCGCCCAGATCGCCCAGAGCGACAGCGGCATGTACGTGAAGACCCAGGGCGTGAACTCCATCTCCTCGAACCAGAGGGTCAGAAGCATGGTGTGGACCTGAAGCGCGATGAAGACGCCCACCAGCACCAGCAGCCCGGAGTACCGCAGGTTCCGCTTGCCCCAGTAGTCCCGCACCGCGAGGGCGGCCGCCAGCTGGAGAAGACCCGCGAGGAAGAAGAGGAAGCCGGTCACCCGTGACGCGAAGGTCAGCGCCCCGAAGGCATCCTCGCTGCCCACGATGATGAGGACGGCCCCCGACATGACCAGGCCCGCCGCCATGACCGCGGCGGTCACCAGTCTGTCGCGCCTCCGGTCGGGCCAGGTGTCGCTGCCGACTTCGCGCCAGCAGATCAGCGCGCGGTCGTCGAGGTCCATGTCCGCCGGGAAGCCCTCGCGGACGAGGATCTCCCTGAGATCGGGTTTCGACCAGGCCGCGCCGACCACCCGATCACCCAGGCGGACCGGTCGCAGGCCACGCCTGTCCGGTGGTTCCACGACCACTCTGGGCAGGTGCATGACTCCAGGTTGGGCCCCGGCCCGCCGGGGCGCCCGCCCTGGTACGCCGACCGGGCGCGACCTCCCGACCTGCCCGGGTCCTGTCCGGCGGACTACCCTCGGCAGCGTGTACGAGGAACGTCCCGCGCGCCTGGACGGCGCCGTCCTCTGGACCCTCACGACCAGGGTGGGGGCGCCGGCGGTGCCCGTGCTGCCCGACGGCTGCATGGATGTGATCTGGTGCGACGGCCGGCTGTTCGTCGCGGGACCCGACACCTTCGCGTACCTCCCCGAGAGCGGGGCGGGCCGCTACGCCGGGATCCGCTTCGCACCCGGTGACGCGCCCGCGCTGCTCGGCGTACCGGCGAGCGAACTGCGCGACCGGCGCGTCGAGCTCGGGGCGCTGTGGGGCGGGGCGAGGGCACGGCGGCTCGCCGAGCGGGTCGCCGACGCGCCCGACCCCGCCGCGGCCCTGGATGCCCTCGCGCTGCACCGGGCCACCGAGGCCCCGGCCCCCGATCTGCTGCTCCGTGCCGTCGTACGGCGGCTCCAGGCGGGCCGGCCGGTCGCCGAGACCGCCGAGGCCGTCGGGCTCGGGGCCCGGCAGCTGCACCGGCGGTCACTGGACGCGTTCGGCTACGGGCCCAAGACCCTGGCGCGGATCCTCCGCCTCCAGCGCGCGCTCGCCCTGGTCAGGGCGGGGCTGCCGTACGCCGAGGCGGCGCTCCGGGCCGGCTGCGTCGACCAGGCCCACCTGGCGCGCGAGACCCGGGCACTGGCCGGCACGACGCCGTCCGCCTACGCCTCGGACTGGGCGAAGAGGGAGACCCCGCAGCCGTCCGGGTCGAGCACGACGGCGTAGCGCTGCCCCCACACGGCGTCCCACGGCTTGAGGTGCCCGCGGTAGCCGGCAGAGACCAGCGACTCGTAGGTGGCGTCCACGTCCTGCGGCGAGTCGCAGCGGAACGCGAGCCCGATCCGGTCGCCGCCCTGGGGACGGGACCAGCCGGGATCGAAGGAGGCGATGACCTCCTCCGTGTCCCACGCGATCCGCATCCCGCCGGGCAGGTCGGCTTCCACATGGGGCGCGGTGTCGGACTCGACGGGAATCTCCAGGCCGAGCCGGCGATAGAAGGCGAGTGAGGCGGCCATGTCGGAGACGACGAGGCCGATGACGTCGAGACGTGGTGTGTTCATGGGGGCACCGTAGGCAGACGGGGGAGCGCGGGTCTTGTACGAATCGGACGTGGGCGCGGCGCGCGGGCGGGGCGCCGCTCGCCGTGGTCCCGCTCGCGCCCCTCGGCCTCGTGGGGTGGCCCGGCCGGACGTACGCTGGAACGGGACCGTGCCTGACGGAGGTGCCGTCATGACCGCATCGGCCATTCCTCGTGGGCCCGGTGCGACCGTCTGGGCGCCCGAGACGGTGACCACCGACCCGTACAACGCCCAGACGCCGAGAGCCGCGCTGACCGAGCGCGTCACCCCCGCGGACGCGCTGTTCGTACGGGACCACTTCGGGGTGCCGCGGACGGCGCTCTCCGACTGGGGGCTGCGGATCGGCGGGGCGGTGACCGTACCGGCCACCCTCGGCTACGAGGAACTGCTCGCCCTGGGACGCCTCGGACGCCGGGAGTTCGACGTCGTCCTGGAGTGCGCCGGCAACGGCCGCGCGCTGATGAGCCCGCGCCCGCCGGGACTGCCCTGGGACCAACGGGCGGTCGGCTGCGCCCGGTTCGCGGGCGTTCCGTTCCACCTCGTCGCCGAGCGCGCCGGCATCGCGCCGGAGACGGTCGAGTTCGTCTTCGCCGGGGCCGACGCCGGCACCGTGCACGGCCGACGGGCGGCGTTCGAACGCAGCCTCCCGCTCGCCGAGGCCCTCCACCCGGACACCCTCCTCGCCACGCATATGAACGGCGAGCCGCTCCCGCCCGAGCACGGAGCCCCGGTCCGCCTCGTCGTCCCCGGCCGGTACGCGGTCGCCGACGTGAAGTGGCTGGTCGAGGCGAGGGCCGTCACGGAACCCTTCACGGGCGTCTTCCAGGCCGAGGAGTACCTGTACGTCGCGTCGCGGGGCATCCCGGACGGGCCCGTCGCGGCCATCCGGGTCAAGTCGTTCATCAGCGCGCCCGAACCGGACGACGACCTCCGGCGGGGCACGCAGACCGTCGTACGCGGCCGGGCCTGGTCGGGCGCGGGACTGGCCGTGGGACGGGTCGAGGTCCGGGCGGAGCACGAGGACGAGGACCGCCCGGGAGAGGAGCCCGCCGGCGACGCGGACTGGCACGACGCCGACCTGGAGGAGCCGACCGGGCCGTACGCCTGGACGGGCTGGTCGTACCGGTGGACGCCCCGGAGGCCGGGCCGGTACCGGCTGCTGGCCCGGGCGACCGACGCGCACGGCGACACCCAGCCGCCACGGGCGCCGTGGAACGCCCAGGGCTACGGCTGCAACCCGGTGGCGGCGGTCGACGTGGTCGTCGTCTGAGGCGACAGACGCCCCGGGTTCCGCCCCGGCGATGGTGCGAGGAGGTGTACGGGACCCTACGGCGCACCGGTGAGGCGCACGAAGCGCACGAGGCGTACAGGAGAACGGAGAAGACGATGGGCACGAATGGCTACGCGCATCCGGAGACCCTGGTGGACACCGAGTGGCTGGCCGCCCACCTCGACGATCCGACCGTTCGCGTCATCGACGTGGACGAGGACACCACCGCCTTCGAACACGCCCACATTCCGGGGGCCGTGGGCTGGAACTGGACCACCGACCTGCATGCCGCGGTGGGCCGCGACTACCTGGACCGGGACGCGCTCGGCGACCTCCTCGCCGCGGCGGGTGTCGCCGACGACACCACCGTGATCCTGTACGGGGGGAACAAAAACTGGTTCGCGGCGTACGCCTATTGGATCCTCCGGCTGCGCGGCTTCAACAAGGCGAAGCTGCTCGACGGCGGACGGAAGAAGTGGGAACTGGAGAGCCGGGGCATGACCCGGATGGTCACGGAACACCGGCGCACCGACTACACCGTGACCGGCCAGGAGAACCCCCAGTTCCGCGCGATGCGGAGCGAGGTCCTCGGCAGAGTCGGGTCCGCGGCCCGCATGGTCGACGTACGGTCCCCCGAGGAGTACCGCGGCGAGCGGCTGGCGCCGCCGCACCTGCCCCAGGAACAGGCCCAGGTCCCCGGCCACATCCCCGGCGCGGCCAACGTCCCGTGGTCGCAGGCGGCCAACGAGGACGGAACGTTCAAGTCCGCCGATGAGCTCAGGGAGTTGTTCACGGGCAAGGGCATCGTCCCCGAGCGGGAGGTCATCGCCTACTGCCGCATCGGCGAACGCTCCTCGCACACCTGGTTCGCCCTCCACGAACTCCTCGGCTACCCGGACGTCAAGAACTACGACGGCTCCTGGACGGAGTACGGCTCCCTCGTGAGGGCCCCTGTCGAACTGGGGTGAGCCCGGACGACCCCCGAACGCCGCCGGTCACTTGCCGCAGGGCGGGTCGTAGGGCAGGGCCGGCGACACGAACTCCTTCCACCTGTCCGGGGTCATCGCCGAGCGCGTCGACGCGCAGAGGAGCGCTCGGGCGCGGGCGGGATCGGTCTGCCAGAGACGTACGGTGCCGTCCTGGCCGGCGGTCACCAGCACATCGCCACGCGGGGTGTACCGCAGCGCGTTGACCGTGCCGTTGTGCCCGGTGACGGGGAGACCGTACGCGGCGATGCGAGCGGGATCCGACGTGTTCCAGAACCGGATCTGGCCGATGGAGTTGCCGCTCGCGAGCATGGCGCCGTCCGGGGCGAAGCCGACGCTCCACACCGAGCCTCCGCTGAGCGGGGGCTCGCCGAAGGCTTTGGGGGAGGACGGCCGGGACACGTCCCACAGCCTGATCCTGCTGTCCCCACCGCCCGTCGCGACCAGCGGGGCATGTGGATGGGCGCCGAGGGAGATGACCCCCTTGGAGTCGACCGGGCGGCCCTCGCTGACCGGAGCGGTTCCCTCGCCCATTCGCCAGGCCCGGACGCCGCCGTATGCCTCCGCCGAGTAGACGTGGCCCGACCCGCCTCCGACGGCCAGGGCCCTGGTCGCCAGCTTCTCGGCGTCCAGCTCGCCGCCGAGCGGGGCGGGGCGCGTCGGATCGGCCACGTTCCAGGCGCGGAGGCCACCGTAGTAACCGCCGTCGAGGTCCATCGACGCCGCGACCAGAGTGGTCCCGTCGGCGCCGAAGGCCAGCGCGGAGACCGGCTTCGTCTGCCCTGGCAGCGAGTTGCCGATCGCCACCGGCCGAGTGGGGGCGGACACGTCCCACAGCCGGACGTCGCCGCGCCAGCCGCCGGTGGCCAGCACGTTCTTCTCCGACGTGCCCGACGAGCCGCGTTTGCGGGGCATGAAGGCCAGAGAGGACACCGAGCCGTAGGACCCCGTCAGTCCACTGACGTAGTCCAGGCGGGTCGGGTCGGAGAGGTCGTACAGGGCGACGTAGGCACCCGAAGCCACCGCGAGCAGCCGCCCGTCGTCGGTCAGCGCCAGCGCTTCGGCCGCCTTGCCGCCGCCCAGGACGGACAGGCCCGTGGGCAGCTGCCACAGATGAACCTTGCCGTCCCCGCCGCCGCTGACGAGCGTGAGCCCGGTCGGGGCGAAGGCGAGATTGCTGACGAGATTGCTGTGCCCCCGCAGGGGCGGGACGAGCCACCTGGCTTGTGCGGGGTCTCCCATGTTCCAGATGCTGATGTTCCCGGAGTTGTCCCCGGCGGCGAGCAGGTGGCCGCCCGGGCTGAAGGCGAGAGAGGAGACCGTCGTCCCGGGGAGCAAGGTGTTGGTCACCTTCGGCCGACGGGGGTCGGCCACGTCCCAGATCCGCACCCTTCCGTCACCCCCGGCGGTGGCCAGCACCGCGGCGACGGGGCTGAACGCAACCTTGTTGACGATGCCCGAGTGTTCGCCCAGGTCGCCGCCGAGCGCCTTGGGCCGGGCCGGATCCGACACGTTCCACAGCCGCACGAGCAGCCTTCGGTCGCTGCCGGGGCGTCCCGTGCCCCCGGTGACGGCGAGGGTGCGGCCGTCACGGCTGTAGGCCACGGACGTGATCATCTGCCATTCGGCGGACACCACCCTGCTCGCCGTGCGTGGCCGCCGCGGATCGCTGACGTCGATCAGGTACACGGTCCCACTGGTCTCGCTGCCGATGATGTCCGTGACGACGACGGCCAGGGTCCGGCTGTCGGGGCTGAACTGCAGGCTCGCCACGAGGCCCCGTTGGGCAGACGACCACGGTGCGTTCAGCACGACAGGACGCTTGGGGTCGGAGACGTCCAGGAGCCGTACCTTGCCGTCCACGCCGCCACGGGCGAGCAGGTCGCCCTTCGCGTTGTACGCGATCGTGGACGCGCTGATCTCCTTCTCCGCCTTGGGTTCGTCGGCCAGGGGCGCCGGGCGGGCCGCCTTCTTGGTGTCCCAGAACCGCAGGGAGCTCCCGCCGGTGGCCAGCCGTCCTTCCGGGCCGAACGCGACCGGTGGGGCCGTGCCGAAATGGCCCGGCAGGGTCGAGGGCAGCACCGAATTCGCCGCCGTCATCAGCCGCGTGTGCAGCCGGTCCGTCGGACGCATCCGATGGGCGACGAGGTCGAGCTGCGCGGCCATCGCGCCGTCGGTCTCCCGCAGGCGGTCCGCCTCGGCGCTGACCCGGTCGAAGATGGCGTTGTCGCGCTGCTCGACCGCCTCACGGCTCTGCTGGATCGCGACCGTCGCCGCCACCATGGCCAGAATCGCGAGCAGGGAGACGGCGGCCACCGCACCGCGCCGGATCCGCCGGCCCCGGCGCTCCTGCCGCGCTGAGGCGGCGAGGAAGTCCGTGACCAGGGGCGTGAGGTCCTCGGGGCTCGCCTCCGAGGCCCAGGAGCGGGCGAGTTCGAGCTTGGCTCCCCCGTGCAGCGCCGTCGCGTCCTCGCGGCCGCCGCGCTCCCAGGCCACGGCCGCCTCCTCCACCTCCTGCCGTACCGGCATGCCGCTCTTGCCCGCCCCGATCCAGCCGCGGTGCAGCCGTGGCCACGCCCAGAGCAGGGCCTCGTGCGTGACCTCGACGACGACCGTGCCCTGTCGTCCGTCGACGCCCTGGGTGAGCAGCCGGGCGCGGGTGAAGCGCTCCGCGAGATCGGGCACCTCCCTCGGGTCGGCGGCGGCGAGGAGCAGGTCGGCGCGGGTCCGTCGGCGGCGGGTCACCTCGCCGTTCTCGCCGATCCTGACGAGGCCGAGGAACATCTGCCGTGCGGCCCGCCGCGCGGACGGGGTCAGCTTCCCGAACTCCTCCTCGGCGGTGGCCGCCACCGCGCCGTCGATGCCGCCGGTGTCGCGGTAGCTGTCCACGGTCAGGGTGTCGCCCCTGCGCTCCAGCCAGGTGGCCCGCAGCGCATGCGCGAGGAGAGGGAGCCGTCCGGTCTCGTAGGCGCCCTCGTCGCGGGGCGCGGTGCCGCGCAGGTCGCGCAGGACGACGTCGACGAGACCGGGCGCGAGCGTGAGACGGGCGCGCTCGGCGGGCATGGTCACCGCCCGGCGGACCTCGTCGTCGCTCATCGGCCCGACGATGACCTGACGCTCCACCAGGGCGTCGCGCAGATACGGGAAGGCGCTGCAGGAGCCGTAGAAGTCCGCGCGCAGTCCGTAGACGGCCAAGGCGACGGGTGCTTCGCCGTAGGCCGGCGCCGCATCCGTCAGCTCGGCCAGCACGTCGATGAAGCGGCGGCGGACGGACTCGTCCTGGCAGAGGGTGAAGAGCTCCTCCAGCTGGTCGACGACGAGCACGAGCCGGCGGTCGGGCCAGAGCTCCAGCCGTTCGCGTACGAAGGAGGTGAGCCGGCCGGCCTCCATCTCCTCGGTGACCCGCGCCGGTTCGGCGTCCGTGAGCCGACCGAGAGCCGACGCGAGCGCCGTCAGCGGCGCGGCCGTGGGGGTCAGCAGCAGTTGCGGCCAGTGCCGGGAGCCCGGTAACCGCCCCTGGGCGAGCGCCGGCAGCACCCCGGCACGGAGCAGCGACGACTTGCCCGCTCCGGAGGGCGCGACGACGGCCAGCGGGCTGTGGTCGCTCACGCAGAACTCAAGGCTGTTCATGACCTTGCTGACGAGGGCCTCCCGGCCGAAGAACCACTCGGCCTCGTCCGTGTCGAACGCGCGCAGGCCGGGGTAGGGGCACTCCTCGCCCTCGGAGGGCGAGGAGGTCCTGGACCTGGACTCGCCACCGGAGTGGTAGTGCTCGTGGTGGTGCTCGGTCACGCCGCCGTGGACGACGACCATGTCCCGCGCCGAGCGGTACACGCTGCCCCGCTCGCCGGCCCACGCATGCAGCTCATCCGTCAGCACGGCGTCGCGCCGCTCGTCCATGGACATCCCCCGACTCCGAGAACCATGTGGCATGTGTGACGCGAATGCTACGGACAGTTCGCAGTCGTGACCATGCCATGACATGAGGAAGGGGAGTCGGCCGGCCGGGCAGGCAGAAGGCCGGCCCGACGCCGTTGGCGTCGAGCCGGCCCTTCCCTTGAGCACGTCAGTCCGTGCCGAACTCCATCGCGGCGCGGTCCAGCATCTCGTCGTCCTCGGCGACCTCGCCACGGGAGGCGATGGCCTCGGCGCCGCCCTCCGGCAGCTCCGTCATGGTGCCGATCAGCCCGGCCGCGGCCGCCTGCGCGGCGCCGATGGCGGGGTGGCCGGTGCCGATCAGGCCGAGCCCGGCGTACTGCTCCAGCTTGGCGCGCGAGTCGGCGATGTCGAGGTTGCGCATGGTGAGCTGGCCGATCCGGTCCGTCGGACCGAACGCGGAGTCGTCGGTGCGCTCCATGGACAGCTTGTCCGGGTGGTAACTGAACGCGGGGCCCGTGGTGTTGAGGATCGAGTAGTCCTCGCCGCGCCGCAGTCGCAGCGTCACCTCGCCGGTGACGGCCGCGCCGACCCAGCGCTGCAGCGACTCCCGGATCATCAGCGCCTGCGGGTCCAGCCAGCGGCCCTCGTACATCAGCCGCCCGAGCCGGCGCCCCTCGGTGTGGTACTGGGCGAGGGTGTCCTCGTTGTGGATCGCGTTGACCAGGCGCTCGTACGCGGCGTGCAGCAGGGCCATGCCGGGCGCCTCGTAGATGCCGCGGCTCTTGGCCTCGATGATCCGGTTCTCGATCTGGTCGGACATGCCCATGCCGTGGCGGCCGCCGATGGCGTTCGCCTCCATGGCCAGGTCGACGGGGGAGTCGAACTTCTGGCCGTTGATCGTCACGGGGCGGCCCTGGTCGAAGCCGATCGTCACGTCCTCGGTGGCGATCTCGACCGACGGGTCCCAGAACCGCACGCCCATGATGGGCTCCACGGTCTCCACACCGGTGTCCAGGTGCTCCAGGGTCTTGGCCTCGTGGGTGGCGCCCCAGATGTTGGCGTCGGTGGAGTACGCCTTCTCCGTGCTGTCGCGGTAGGGAAGGTCGTGGGCGACGAGCCACTCCGACATTTCCTTGCGGCCGCCGAGCTCGGTCACGAAGTCCGCGTCCAGCCACGGCTTGTAGATCCGCAGGTGGGGGTTGGCGAGCAGGCCGTAACGGTAGAACCGCTCGATGTCGTTGCCCTTGAAGGTCGAGCCGTCGCCCCAGATCTGGACGTCGTCCTCGAGCATCGCCCGGACCAGCAGCGTGCCGGTGACGGCGCGGCCGAGCGGGGTGGTGTTGAAGTAGGCGCGCCCGCCCGAGCGGATGTGGAACGCCCCGCAGGTGAGCGCGGCCAGGCCCTCCTCGACCAGCGCCGCGCGGCAGTCGACCAGGCGCGCGATCTCGGCGCCGTAGGTCTTCGCACGGCCGGGCACCGAGGCGATGTCGGGCTCGTCGTACTGGCCGATGTCGGCGGTGTAGGTGCACGGGACGGCACCCTTGTCGCGCATCCACGCGACCGCGACGGACGTGTCGAGACCGCCCGAGAAGGCGATGCCGACGCGCTCGCCGGCGGGAAGGGAGGTGAGGACCTTGGACATAGGAAGAGTATGCAGGATTCCGCATGATCATGCAAGCGTGGGGTCTTCGGACGAGGGGCCGCACCACCCACGGTGCGGCCCCGGCCCCCTGTTCCGCCACTTCAGGGCGTACGTCCGGGTGGTCCCCCCGCTGTCTCCGGGAGGGCGAAGAAAAATGCGTGGCGCTTCCGGGGGAGCCTCGTTAAGGTGTGATCGTTCTTGCGGACCGGCCGGTAGGCCGGCCGTGACCGCCGCTCTGCGCGAACCAGGAGGTGTGACCGATGGCTGTCATGACGACGGGCGCCGCCCTCATTCAGAAGTTCATCAACTCCACCTCCGTGGCCGCCGGCTGACCTTCCTCCTTCCGCGTCCGTGTGACGCGTGCCGGGGCCACCCTTGTGAAGGGTCACCCCTTGTCTTTCGCCTCTCTTCAGGCATCCATCTCCACCTCCGCGCACCCGCTCGCCCCGTACGGCTGGGACGACGACTGGGCGGACGCTTTAGCTCCGTACGCCGCGCAAGGACTGCTGCCCGGCCGTGTGCTGCGGGTCGACCGCGGTCAGTGCGACGTGGTCACCCCCGTCGGCATCGTCCGCGCCGACACCGAGTTCGTCGTTCCCCACGACCCGCTGAAGGTCGTCTGCACGGGGGACTGGGTCGCCGTCGACGCGGCCGGCGACCCCCAGTACGTCAGGACGCTGCTGCCGCGCCGCACGGCGTTCGCGCGATCCACCTCGTCCAAGCGGTCCGAGGGGCAGATCCTCGCCGCCAACGTCGACCACGCGATCATCACGGTCTCGCTCGCCGTCGAGCTGGACCTCGGCCGTGTGGAACGCTTCCTCGCCCTGGCCTGGGAGTCCGGCGCGCAGCCCCTGGTCGTGCTCAGCAAGGCCGACCTCGTCCCCGACCCGGTGGGCCTCTCCTACCTCGTGGAGGACGTGGAGTCCGTGGCGCCGGGGGTGCAGGTGGTGCCGGTCAGCTCGCAGACCGGCGAGGGCCTCGACGTGCTCGCCGCGGTCGTGTCCGGCGGGACCAGCGTGCTGCTCGGGACCTCCGGCGCCGGGAAGTCCACGCTCGCCAACACCCTCCTCGGCGAGGACGCGATGGCCGTCCAGGCCGCCCGTGACGTGGACGGCAAGGGCCGCCACACCACGACCACGCGCAACCTGCTCGTGCTGCCCGGGGGCGGCGTCCTCATCGACACCCCCGGTCTGCGCGGCGTCGGGCTCTGGGACGCCGAGACAGGCGTCGGCCAGGTGTTCTCCGAGATCGAGCAGCTGGCCGAGGAGTGCCGCTTCCACGACTGCGCCCACGAGGCGGAACCGGGCTGCGCCGTGGCGGCGGCGGTCGAGGACGGCACGCTGGCGGTGCGCCGCCTGGAGAGCTACCGCAAGCTCCTGCGCGAGAACCAGCGCATCGTCGCCAAGACGGACGCCCGGCTCCGCGCCGAGATGCTCAAGGACTGGAAGCGCAAGGGCGCGGAGGGCCGTGCGGCGATGGAGATCAAGCGTGGCGGTCGCGCGCGGGAGTCGCGGAACGGCTGGTAGCCCAGGCCGGTGACCTCGTGCGGGTGATCACATGCGGACGGCCGTTCCCGGCCGTCCGGGTCGGCCGTCCGGCAGGGGAGCCCCAGGGCAGCGCGATGTCCGAAAACCGCCAGCCGAGCACCCGGGGCTCCCGCACACTGGATGGCGTGAGCGACCACGACACCAGCGAGGACACCCGGTACGAGGCGGTCAGCAGCCGCGACGCCCGGTTCGACGGCGCGTTCTTCTTCGCCGTCGAGACGACCGGGATCTACTGCCGGCCCAGCTGCCCCGCCGTGACGCCCAAGCGGAAGAACGTCACGTTCTTCCCCACCGCGGCCGCCGCCCAGGGCCACGGCTTCCGGGCCTGCCGGCGCTGCCGCCCCGACGCCGTGCCCGGGTCGGCCGAGTGGAACGTCCGCGCCGACGTCGTCGGGCGCGCCATGCGGATGATCGGGGACGGGGTCGTCGACCGGGAGGGCGTGCCCGGTCTCGCCGGGCGCCTCGGCTACAGCGCCCGGCAGGTCCAGCGGCAGCTCACCGCCGAACTCGGCGCGGGCCCCGTCGCCCTCGCCCGCGCCCAGCGGGCCCACACCGCCCGGCTGCTCCTGCAGACCACTGGGCTCCCGATCACGGACATCGCCTTCGCCTCGGGGTTCGCCAGCGTGCGTCAGTTCAACGACACGATCCGCCGCATCTACGCCCGTACCCCCTCCGAACTGCGCACCGAGTCCGGCACCGGCGCGGGACCCCGTACCGCCCTGGTCGCCGGGGTGCCGCTGCGGCTGGCCCACCGCGGCCCGTACGCCGCACGCGAGGTCTTCGACCTGCTCGCCGCCGAGGCGCTGCCCCACGTCGAGGAGGTGCTCGGCGCCCCCGGCACCCGCACCTACCGCCGTACGCTCCGCCTCCCGTACGGCACCGGCATCGTCTCCGTCGACGAGCGCTCCGGCGGGCCCTGGCTGGACGCCCGGATCCACCTCACCGATCTGCGCGACCTCACCACCGCCGTCCAGCGGCTGCGCCGTCTGCTCGACCTGGACGCCGACCCCTACGCCGTCGCCGAGCGCCTCGGCGCCGATCCCGAACTCGCCGCCCGGGTCGCCGCCCGTCCCGGCGTACGGTCGCCGGGCGCCGCCGATCCGGTGGAGTTCGCGGTACGGACCGTGGTCGGCCCGGAGGAGGCGGCGCGGCTGGTGGCGGCGCACGGCACGCCGCTGGACAGCGCCTGCGGCACGCTCACCCACGTCTTCCCCGAGCCCGCGGCACTCACCGCCCACCCTGTCGCCGGGCGCCTCGCGGCAGCGCTCGCCACCGGGGCCGTACGCCTCGATCCGGGCGCCGACCGTGACGAGGCGGAACGTGCCCTGCAGACCGTTCCCGGCGTCACCGCCGCGCAGGCCGCCCTCATCCGGATGCGCGCCCTCGGCGACCCCGACGTCGTCCCGGAGGGCGCACCGGACGCCGAAGCGTGGCGGCCCTGGCGGTCGTACGCCCTGCGGTACCTGGAGCTCGATCCCGCACCGGCAGAATGAGCTCATGATCACCAATGAGCACCGGATCGGCATCGGCCCGCTGGCACCGGACGACCGTGACGCCTGGGAGCGACTCTTCCGCGCGTACATCGACTTCTACGGCCGCAGCGAGCCCGACGCCATGTACGAGCGGGCCTGGACGGCCTTCCGGGACGGCACCCGGCTGCATGCCCTGGCCGCCCGGCTCGACGGCCGGATCGTCGGCTTCACCCACTTCTTCGTCCACCCCAACACCTCGGGGCCGGACGTCTGCTACCTGCAGGACCTGTTCACCGACCCCGAGGCGCGCGGCAAGGGGGTCGCCCGCGCCCTGATCGCCGCCGTGACGGAGTGGGCGCGGGAGCGCGGCTGTGACCGGGTCTACTGGAACACCCAGGAGTCCAACGTCACCGCCCGCCGGCTCTACGACCAGGTGGCCCGGAACACTGGCTTCATCAGGTACCAGATCGATCTTCCGGCGTAGTCGCGAGCCCCCAGCTGTGGATCCTGCGGGGGTGGATCCGGATGACCTGCTCGCTGAAGTGCGGGCCGAGCTCGTGCGGTCCGACCAGCAGCTCGGCCACCCCTCGGATCTCCACCCCGCGCACCCGCCAGGGCCGCACGCTCGCCAGATCGTCGACGACCAGCGCCACCTTGGGGTTCGTCTGGAGGTTGCGCCACTTCTTCGAGCGGCCCATCGCGAGACCGCCCACCAGCACCGTGCCGTCCTCCTGCGGGAAGAAGCCGACGGGGTTGGCCTGCGGCTGGCCGTCGGGATCGACCGTGGCCATCCGGGCCAGCCGCTGGGTCCGCAGATAGGCGCGCTCGTCCTCGCTGAATCCCTCGAAATCCCTCATGAGACCAGGGTCGCGCGCCGACCGGGCCCGGTGCGTCGGCGATCCGTCCTAGGACCTCAGCCCCAGATCACCGCGCCGAACCACGCCCCGACGATCAGCAGGCAGGAGAACAGCTCCACGAGAATGCTCGTCCCGGCCGCGCGCATCACCGTCCGGGTGGAGGCCCTGGCCTGGCCGTGGCCGCCGAGGCGGAGCCGCTCCGAGAGGTAGATGCCGCCGATGAAACCGGGGATCGCGCCGAGCACGGGGATCAGGAAGAAGCCGAGGAACGCGCCGACACCGGCATAGGTCACCATCCGCGGGGTGATGCCGACCCCGCGGATCCGGCGCTGCGGCAGCTGCCACACGACCACCTGGGTGAGCAGGAGCAGCGCCGTCGAGGAGACGAGCAGGATCCAGGCGAGCCCGCTCTGCTCGTTCAAGGACCACCAGAGCATGGCTGCCCACACCAGCCACGGCCCGGGCACGCCGGGAGCCAACACCCCGAACAGGCCGAGCAGCATGACCATCGCGACGAGCAACAGCTGCCACACACCCATCTGCCAAGCGTGCAGGACCGATGATCTTCTCGCAGGTCGCAGGGTACGTACGGGGGGCCGGAGGGCCACCCGGGCGCGGGATCACCCCCGCGCCACCCACCCCTTCTCGTACGCATGCCAGCCCAGCTGGAGCCGGGTCGTCACGCCCGACAGCTCCATCAGGCCCTTCACACGGCGCTGCACCGTGCGCAGGCCCAGGTCGAGCTGCTTGGCCACGCTCGCGTCCGTCATGCCGGCCAGGAGCAGCGAGAGGATCTCCAGGTCCGTCACGTCGGGACCCGGCACCTCGGTCTCCGTGACCTGCGCGCCCGCCCCGAGCCGCAGCGGCAGCGCGTCGCGCCAGACCGCCTCGAAGAGACCCATCAGGGACTCCAGGAGCCCGCTCGAGTGCACCACGAGCGCCGCCGGCTCCGCCCCCCGGCCCGTCAGCGGGACCATCGCCAGGGCCCGGTCCGCGACCACCAGCTTGGTGGGGACCCGGTCCACCACGCGGATCTGCTCGTCACGGCCGAGCGCGGCCGACAGCTCGATGATCCCCGTCGGCAGGGTCAGCACCTCCCGCTCGATGACCACCCGGTAGGACACGCCCCGCCCGGCCACCAGCTCCTCCGCGTCGTTCTCCATCCCGGAGACCGCGATCGGCTTGCCCGTCACCAGCGCGCAGACCTCGTCGGTCGCCCCCAGCTGGAGCTGGAGGAAGCGGTGGGTGACGGCGCTCGCGCCCGTCACCACCTCCACCAGGTCGTGGACGGCCGGCTCCGCGGCCTCCGCGCGGTACTCCTCGGCGAGCAGCGCCGCCGCGAGCTCCGCCTGCTCCAGCTCGTGGCGCTGCTGGGTGAGGAGCGCCCCCAGCGCCACCCCCGGCGGCGCCGCGACCCACCGCCCGGTCCGTGCCGAGGACTGCGCGGCCAGTCCCTGCGACTCCAGGCGCCGCAGCGCCCGCTCTGTGTCGGTCTCGGGCAGGGCGAGCCGGTGCGCGAGGTCCGTCACCTCGGCCGCGCCGAGCGCGACGAGCGCGCGGTACGCCGACTCCTGCCGTTCGTCGAGACCTATCGCTCCCAGCATCGCTGCCCCACCCCTCGCCGGACGTCCTGGGACGTCCCGGACATTCCCTGGACGTTTACCGGACGCATTCGTTCCGTTGGTGCTGTGGCGGGAATCGGCCACGACGCATTCCCGCCGCGCACATCATCCCTGCACCACCCTCACCTCTGCCAATGTGGCGGCACCGCAGCACCAACAGCCTCCGGACAAGGGCCCTTTGCCTGCCTATGCCCGGAATCAGATGGGGAGAGCGATGCGCCCGATTTCGCGTACGGCCCTGGGGGCGGCGACCGCCGCCGTCCTGGCCGTCACCGCGGTCGCGCCGTCCACGGCAGCCGCGCCGCAGGACGACACGACCGGCAATCGACCGCTGGTCGGCAGCGAGGCCCAGGCCCGCGCCGGGGAGCGGACCGCCACCGTCACGCTGGTCACGGGTGACCGGGTCCTCGTCACCCGCGACGCCGCCGGGAACCCGGCCGCCGCCGCTCTGCCCCGCGAGGACGGGACGGTGCCCTTCGTCCAGACCCGCCGCTCGGGACAGGACCTGTACGTCTACCCCGAGGGCGCCACCACCGCCCTCGCCGCGGGCCGTGTCGACGAGGAACTCTTCAACGTCACCGGTCTGATCCGGCAGGGCTACGACGACGCCGGCACCAAGACGCTCCCCCTGATCGCGGTCTACGGCTCCGACCTCGCCCGCTCCGTCCCGGCCGCCCCGCGCGGCGCCCAGCGCGGCCAGGTCCTCAAGGCCGTCGACGGGGTCGCCCTCAAGGCCGACAAGAAGCAGGCCGCCGCGTTCTGGGCGGACGTGAACACCCCCGCCGCCCGCTCCGCCTCCGGTCTGAAGAAGCTCTGGCTCGACCGCAAGGTCGAGGCCACCCTGGAGCGCTCGACCAAGCAGGTCCACGCGCCCGAGGCCTGGGCCGCGGGCTTCGACGGCAAGGGCACCAAGGTCGCCGTCCTCGACACCGGCGCCGATGTCGAGCACCCCGACCTCAAGGGCCGGGTCGTCGCCTCGGAGAACTTCACCGACTCCGACACCGCCGACGACCGCCAGGGCCACGGCACCCACACCATCTCCACCGTCGGCGGCTCCGGCGCGGCGAGCGACGGCAAGAAGAAGGGTGTCGCGCCCGGCGCGGAACTCCTCAACGGCAAGGTCCTCAACGACTCCGGCTCCGGCGCCACGTCCTGGATCATCGCGGGCATGGAGTGGGCCGTGGCCCAGGGCGCGGACGTCGTCTCCATGAGCCTCGGCAACCCCGCCGAGACCGACTGCACCGACCCGATGAGCATCGCCGCCGAGGAACTCGCCCAGAACGAGGGCACGTTGTTCGTCGTCGCCGCCGGCAACACGGGCCCCTCCCTCAACACGGTCTCCTCGCCCGGCTGCGCGCCGAGCGTCCTCACCGTCGGCGCCACCGACCGAGACGACTCCACCGCGTACTTCTCCAGCCGCGGCCCGACGACCCTCGGCCACACCCTCAAGCCGGAGATCGCGGCCCCCGGCGTCGGCATCTCCGCCGCCGCGGCCGGCGGCCGCGGCGTGTACGCCTACCAGGGCATGTCCGGCACGTCGATGGCCACCCCGCACGTCGCGGGCGCCGCCGCCATCGTCAAGCAGCGCCACCCCGACTGGACGGCCCAGCAGATCAAGGCCGCGCTCGTCTCCTCCGCCCAGAGCGACGTCCCCGGGGACGTACGCGAGGTCGGTGGCGGCCGCCTCGACGTCAAGGCCGCGATCGACCAGACGGTCCTCGGCGCCGACGCCGTCCAGGGCGGCACCTTCAACTGGCCCCAGGACGACAGCGACCGCACCTCGGTCTCCGTCCCCTACACCAACACCTCCGGCAAGGCCGTCACGCTGACGCTCGCCGTCGAGAAGGTCACCGGCAACGACGGCTCCCGCGTCCGGTCCTCGGTCGCCCGCCTCGGCAAGCGCACGGTCACCGTCCAGGCCGGCGCGACCGTCGAGGTCCCGCTGCACCTGGACCCGGCCGCCCAGCTGGAGCGCGCCCAGTACGGCGACGTCACCGGCCGCGTGGTCGCCACCGCGCCCGGCGGCGTCCACGTCTCGACGCCGTTCTCGCTCTACGTCCAGCCCGAGACGGTCACCCTGCGGGTCAAGCTGATCGACCGTCAGGGCAAGCCCGCCACCGGCGCGTCGTCCCTCGACGTGATCGGCACCGACACCGCGAGCGGTGAGCGCCGCTTCAACGAGGGTGCGACCGACCAGGTGTACCGGCTGCGCCCCGGCAGCTACTTCCTCTCCTCCTTCGTCACCACCCCCGATGCCGGCGAGGGCGCCACACTGACCGACTCCCTCAGCTACCTGGGCCGCCCGCAGCTGGAGGTGAAGAAGGACACCACCGTCGTCCTCGACGCCCGCAAGGCCCACGAGCTGTCGGTGAAGACCGACAAGCCCGGTGAGCAGCGCGGCACCACCCTGGCCTTCTCCCGCTCCTGGGACGACACCTGGCTGCACGCCGGCACGGCCGCGGGTACCCGCTCGATCCGCGGCTACTACGCCTCGGTCGAAGGCCGCGCCGACGAGGGCGACTTCGAGTTCGGCAGCTACTGGCGCACCGCCGCACCGCAGATCGCCGAGGTGAAGACGGGCGACGGCACGGTCCTGCACCCGTACACGACCTCCCTCGGCTCCGACAACCTCGACGGCACCGGCTCCGCCCGGCTCGTCGACGCGGGCACCGGAACTCCCGAGGAGCTGACCGCCGCCGGCGTCCAGGGCCGCGTCGCCCTGGTCCACATCCCGGACACCTCCAGCGTCGTGGCCACCGTCGCACGGAACGCCAAGGCGGCGGGCGCCGTCGCGGTCCTGGTGTACCGGACCTCGCCCGTCCGCTGGATCCCGACCGCGGGATTCGCGGGACCCGGGCTCCCGGTCCTCGCGATCGGCTCCGCCGAGGGCGCGGCGCTCCTGACCAAGCTCTCCGCCGGCGAGGTCACCCTCTCCTGGAAGGCCAAGGCCAAGAGCCCGTACCTCTACAATCTCGCCTTCCCCGAGGCCGGTTCGATCCGCGACGACAAGACCTACCGGGTCCGGGACGGTCAGTTGGGCCGTACCGAGTCCACCTACGGCTCCATGGGCGTCGCCACCGACTTCATCGACAACGCGGCGGCATACCGGCCCGACGGAACGTCCGTCTACTTCGGTGCCATCGAGCCGGTCCCGGCGCCGGGCACCCGGACGGAGTACTACACGCCCGGGGACACCCAGTGGGACCAAGTGCTGTCCTCCAGCTTCCCGTTCGGCGAGTTCATGATCGGGTCCAAGCGCGCCTACAAGGCGGGGGAGAAGCGTACGGAGCGCTGGTACGACGGCGTCGTCGCCCCGACCGCCCCGCGCGACGCGGCCGGCAAGCCGGTCCTCGTCGCCGAGCGCCAGGGCAACCTCATCGGATTCGCCGACTCGATGTGGGGCGACAGCACCCACTACGCCGAGCAGGGTTCGTTCGGTGACATCGGCGGGCTGACGCTGAGCAAGGACGGCGAGGTCCTCGGCGAGACCGGATGGCCGTTCGGGGCCTTCGAAGTCCCGTCCGAGCGCGGCACGTACACGCTCGAACAGCGGACGATGAAGATCGGCAGCAAGGTGTGGAACCGCTCCACATCCGTCAACTCGGTCTGGAAATTCACCTCTCAGGCCGACGAGAGCGTCTACTCTCAAGGCATCCCGATTCTCTTCCCCCGGTACACCCTTCCGGAGGACGGACTCAAGACCCTCGCCGCGTCCGACGGCCAGAAGATCGGCCTCACCGCGACGGGTCACGCGGGCTATCAGGTAGCCGCGCTCACCTCGGCCAGGCTCTCGTACTCCTATGACGGAGGCACGACCTGGACGGAGGCGCAGGTCTCGCAGCAGGGCGGTGCGTGGACCGCGACCGTGAACCACGCGGGCGCGGCCGGCAAGCCGGTCACCCTGAAGACCGAACTGACGGACGCCAACGGCAACTCCGTCACCCAGACCGTGGTCCGCGCTTACGACGTGCGCTGATCACGCCGGTCCGCCGGGCGTCCTTCCCGTGGGGGGTGGGGTCGCCCGGCGGACCTCTTTTTTCGTCATGTCCCGTTTTCTGGCTGCCTGCGCGGTGGACAATAAGGGCATGACTCAGCAGGGGGACAACTGGTGGGACAAGCTCTACGACGACGCGGCACCGGACACGGCGCCGGCCGCGACGGGTGACACACTCGACGACCGCTTCGACTCGGCGTCACAGGCGACACGCCCTGGGGCACAGCCGCCGCCCCGCGCCCCCTGGGAGCCCCTTGACGACCCGGCCCCCGGCCCCCGCGCCTTCCCGCCACCCCCGGCGCCCCCGGCCCCGGCCTCCCCGCCTCCGCCTCCGACGTCCGCCGGGCAGCCGCCCGACGCGGTGCTGCCTCCGCCCCAGGCCCCACCTGCACCAGAGGCGCCCGCCGCCCCACCCGCCCCACCCGCGCCGCCAGAGCCCGCCGCCCCACCCGCGCCGGAGCGGCGCCCCGCGTCCGACCGCCCGGAGGGCGACACCGTCCCGGACGCCACCCGCCCGCCCGTGCCCCGTCCCCGTACCGCCCACATCGGCACCAGACCGCCCACCTACGAGCCCGAGCCCACCGCATTGCCCGCCGCCCGGCCCGACGAGCTCCTCGATCTGGTCGCCGACACCGTCCTCGACGGTGCCCGCTACGGCGCCTACACCCTGCGTGCCGCCTCCCTGCGCGGCGACTCCGCCCGCTATCGCGGCGACCCACGAAGAGACGCCCTGCTCACCGCCCGCTTCGGCCACGCCGAGGCCGCGCTCGTCCTCGTCGCCGTGGCCGGCGGCGCCCGCACCGCCGACGCCGCCCACCTCGCCGCCGCCGACGCCTGCCGCTGGATCGGCGAGGCCGTCGGCCGCAGCCACGCCCGGCTCTCCGAGGACATCCGGGCCGGCCGCCGCGGGGACCTGAAGTCGGGACTCCACCGCCTCACCGACCGCACCTTCGGCAGACTCCGCGCCCGCGCCGCCGAACTGGGCGTGGAGCCCGAGGAGTACACCGCGAGCCTGCGCTGTCTGCTCCTCTCCGCCGATCCCGACTGCCGCACCCGCGTCTTCTTCGGCATCGGCCGCGGCGGGCTCTTCCGCCTCCGCGACGGCGCCTGGCAGGACATCGAGCCGCTGATCCCCGAACCGGCCGCGCTCACCGGTGCACCCGTCGTCGGCTTCGGTTCGCCTCCCGCGGAGACGGAGGAGGGCGACCGCCACACCATGAGACTCGGCGTCCCCGGCCCCCCGGGCGCCCCTTTCGTGGAGGAATCCCTCCCGCCCCCCGCCGAACCGTTCCGCTTCCGCGCCTCCGTCGCCCGCCCCGGCGACACCCTCCTGCTCGCGTCGAACGGACTCGCCGAGCCGATGCGCGGCGAGCCCGCCCTCGCCGAGGAACTCGCCGAGCGCTGGGCCGTCCCCGAGCCGCCCGGGCTCGCCGCGTTCCTCGCCGACGTGCAGCTGAGGGTGAAGGGATACGCCGATGACCGTACAGGCGTGGCCGTCTGGGAGGCGTAACGCTTCGGCCCATGTGTTGATGGACGCATGGCCAAACAGAACGTCGCAGAACAGTTCGTCGACATCCTCGTCCGGGCGGGCGTCCAGCGGCTGTACGGAGTCGTCGGCGACAGCCTGAACCCGGTCGTCGACGCCATCCGTCGTACCCCCGACATCGACTGGATCCAGGTCCGGCACGAGGAGGTCGCCGCTTTCGCCGCCGGGGCCGAGGCGCAGATCACCGGCCGGCTCACGGCCTGCGCCGGCTCCTGCGGCCCTGGCAATCTCCACCTCATCAACGGCCTGTACGACGCCCACCGCTCGATGGCCCCCGTCCTGGCGCTCGCCTCGCACATCCCGTCGAGCGAGATCGGACTCGGCTACTTCCAGGAGACCCACCCCGACCGGCTCTTCGCCGAATGCAGCCACTACAGCGAGCTGATCTCCAACCCGCAGCAGATGCCCCGGCTGCTCCAGACGGCGATCCAGCATGCCGTCGGACAAGGCGGAGTCAGCGTCGTCTCGCTGCCCGGCGACATCGCCTCCGAGCCGGCCCCGGAGAAGGCGTGGGAGACCGCGCTCGTCACCTCCCGGCCCACCGTCCGTCCGGGGGACGCCGAGATCGACGCCCTGGTGCGGATGATCGACGCGGCCGACCGGGTGACGCTGTTCTGCGGCAGCGGCACGGCCGGCGCCCATGCCGAGGTGATGCAGTTCGCCGAGCGCGTGAAGTCGCCCGTCGGGCATGCGCTGCGCGGCAAGGAGTGGATCCAGTACGACAATCCGTTCGACGTCGGCATGAGCGGTCTGCTCGGCTACGGCGCCGCCTACGAGGCGACCCACGAGTGCGACCTGCTGATCCTGCTCGGCACGGACTTCCCGTACAACGCCTTCCTGCCCGACGACGTCACGATCGTCCAGGTGGACGTCCGGCCGGAACGCCTCGGCCGCCGCTCCACGCTCGACCTCGCCGTCTGGGGTGACGTACGGGAGACCCTGCGCTGCATCACCCCGCGCGTGCGCGCCAAGACCGACCGCCGCTTCCTCGACCGGATGCTGAAGAAGCATGCCGACTCGCTCGAAGGCGTCGTCAAGGCCTACACCCGCAAGGTCGAGAAGCACGTCCCGATCCACCCCGAGTACGTCGCCTCCGTCCTGGACGAACTCGCCGACGACGACGCCGTGTTCACCGTCGACACCGGGATGTGCAACGTCTGGGCCGCGCGCTACATCTCGCCCAACGGGCGCCGCCGCATCATCGGGTCGTTCTCGCACGGCTCGATGGCCAACGCCCTGCCGCAGGCGATCGGCGCGCAGTTCACGGACCGCTCCCGCCAGGTGATCTCGATGTCCGGCGACGGCGGATTCACCATGCTGATGGGCGACTTCCTCACCCTGGTCCAGTACGACCTACCGGTGAAGATCGTGCTTTTCAACAACTCCTCCCTCTCCATGGTGGAGTTGGAGATGCTGGTGGCCGGACTCCCTTCGTACGGGACGACCAACCGCAACCCCGACTTCGCCGCGATCGCCCGCGCGGCCGGCGCCTACGGCGTCCGCGTCGAGAAGCCCAAGCAGCTCGCGGGCGCCCTCAAGGACGCCTTCAAGCACAAGGGCCCGGCGCTCGTCGACGTCGTCACCGACCCCAATGCCCTCTCCATCCCGCCGAAGATCAGCCGCGAGATGGTGTCCGGGTTCGCCCTCTCCGCGAGCAAGGTCGTCCTGGACGGCGGCGTCGGCCGCATGCTCCAGATGGCCCGCTCCAACCTCCGCAACGTGCCCCGTCCCTGACGCCTCACTCCTGGGGGTGGAACCCGGGGTCCAGTGGGCGCAGCCCCGTCATGGCGCGACCGGGAAGGTGCTGGTGCCACAGAAGGCTGTGGGCCCCAGGTACCGACGGACGGAGTGGTCGTTCATGCCCCTGCATTCCCCAACGCGCCGGGCCGGGCGCATCGCCGCGGTCGGCGCCGCGGCCCTCGCGCTCCTCGTGAGCCTGCCCGGAGCGGCGACCGCCGCCCCCGGCGACCTCGATCCCACGTTCAGCGGCGACGGCAAGGTCATCACCGACACCGCCAACATCGAGGACAGCCGGGACGTGGTGATCCAGCCGGACGGCAAGATCGTCACGCTCGGCATCGGCTTCGACTTCGACGGCCCCAACGACTTCATCCTGGTGCGCTACAACCCCGACGGCACCCTGGACACGACCTTCGGCGGCGGGGACGGCATCGTCCACACCGACTTCGGCGGCTTCACCGACGACGAGGCCCACGCCCTGACCCTGGCGGGCCCCGGCAAGATCGTCGCGGTGGGCCGCAGCGACACCGCCGACGGCAGCCGGCCCCAGCTCGCGGCGGCCCGCTACAACGCGGACGGCTCCCTGGACACCACCTTCGACGGCGACGGCAAGGTCGTCACCAGCTTCGGCGGGACCGTCCCCACCATCGGCAACGCGGTGCTGATGGGGACCGACGACAACATCCTCATCGGCGGTTCCTACGGCGGCGACGCCATGGTGACCCGCCTCACCCCCTCCGGGGGCCTGGACGTCTTCGGCGAGGACAACTCGGGCAAGGCCGTCTTCCCCTTCGCGGGCGGCAACTCGGCGATCCACTCCCTGGCCGTGTACGGCGGGGAGACGATCATCGCGGGCGGCTCCAGCCCGGCCGGATTCGGCCTCGTGCGCCTCTACATGGAGTTCGGCGGCCGGGACGTGACCTTCGGCGACAACGGCCAGGTGTCGACCCCGTTCGGCAACGCGGTCGAGGGCGTGGAGCTCGCGGCCGGCGGCAAGATCGTCGCCGCCGGCTCCCACGGGACCGGCGTCGGCACCCAGTTCGCGGTGGCCCGTTACGACGGGAACGGCGACCTGGACCCGACCTTCGGCGGAGACGGCACGGTGACCACCGGCTTCGGCGGCAACGGCGCCGCGGGGCACGACATGGCGCTCCAGGACGACGACAAGATCGTCGTCGCGGGCGTCTCCAACGGCGACTTCGCACTCGCCCGGTTCACCACGGCCGGCTCGCTGGACACCGACTTCGGCGGCGACGGCCGGGTGACCACCGACTTCGAGGGCAACTGGGACGAGGGCCGCGCGGTGGCCCTGCAGACCGACGGCAGGATCGTCGTCGCCGGCAACGGCAGCGACAACCACGCGGTGGCCCGCTACTCGGTCACCGGCACGCCCCTGCCGCCCACCGCGGACCTGGCGGTCACCAAGACCGGACCCACCACCATCAGCATCGGTGACCAGGCCACGTACACGGTCCGGGTGACCAACCGGAGCACCACCACGACGGCCACCGGTGTCTCCGTCTCCGACACCCTCACCGGCGCCTCCGGCACCCTCCTGTCGGCCACGCCCAGCCAGGGCGGCCCCTGCACCGTGAACGCCACCACCATGAGCTGCGACCTCGGCGCCATCGCCCCGGGCGCCTCCGCCACCGTCTCCGTGGTCGCCGAACCCCGGGCCACCGGCACCCTGACCGACCGGGTGACGACGGCGGCGGCCGAGGCCGATCCGGTCCCCGCGAACAACACCGCCACCGCGACCACCACGGTGAACAACGCCCGCGGCTGCACGGTCATCGGCAGGAGCACCGGCGAAACGCTCAACGGCACCTTCGGCAACGACGTGATCTGCGCGCTCAGCGGCAACGACACGGTCAACGGAGGCGGCGGCAACGACACGGTCCACGCCGGTCCCGGCAACGACGTGGTCAACGGTGGCAACGGCGGTGACCGGCTCATCGGCCAGAGCGGCAACGACCGTCTCAACGGCGACTCGGGCAACGACAATCTCGACACCCGGGACGGCGTGACCGGCAACGACCAGGCGTTCGGGGGCCTCGGCTTCGACACCTGCACGACCGACGCGGGCGACACCCGCAACAGCTGCCCGTAGGCGCCATGTCCGTTCGGTGACGCTCCGGCATGAATGCGGGACGGTCGGTGGGGCATGCATCCCCGTGAGCCTGTTCGAGGAGAGTCGTTCCGATATGTGGGTGGGGGTTATGGCCGGGGAGGCGAGACAGCCGACTCAACTGCTCAGGAAGGTGGGATGCGCGGATCTCACCGCGGTGCCGGAGGTGCGTCATGCGTTACGAGCGATGCTACGGAAGTGGGGCGGGCCGGGGGCCTCCGACGTGGCGGAGCTGCTCACCAGTGAGCTGGTCACCAATGCGCTGATCCACACGGACCACGGCGCGGTCGTCACCGCGACCGTCGTCCCCGACAGTCTCCGGGTCGAAGTGCGCGACTTCGTCTCCGGACTGCCCGAGCCGTGGGTACCGGTCGCCGACGACGGTACGCACGGGCGGGGCCTCGTCCTGGTCCAGGAGCTCGCCGACTCCTGGGGAGTCGAGGACCACGGAGTGGGCAAGGTGGTGTGGTTCGAACTGAACGGCGGGGCCGCCAGACAGCCGGCCCCCCCCGTCGCGGGTTCTTCCCATAAAAACCGAACAGCTTCGCGAGGTCCATGAGTTTTCGTTCCAGGGAGTA
>NZ_JBHWBS010000053.1:44235-50504 GCF_042735655.1 Streptomyces sp. NPDC059567
GCCCTAGCTCGGCCGCCGGAGCGGGGACGCACCCCACCCCCTATCCGGCGACTCGCACCGGCATCAGAGGTGGTGCGGCGGCGTGTGTTGGAGGTATCGCGCGCGGTGGGGGGGGGGGTGACAACCCGCGGGGGGGCGCGCGCGCCCCCCCCCCCCCCCCGTTCGCGTGTTCTTCCGATCTCAGCCGAACTGCTGCTCGAGGTCCTTGAGTTTGCGTTCCAGGGAGTCGAGCCGTGGCAGCGCCTGGGTGTCGTCCTCGGCGGTGAGATCCACCGTCCGCGGCTCAGTACCCACGGCCTGGAGGGAGGGCCGGTGTCGAAGCGGCAGCTGTCCGGGGTCCGCTATGGCCGGCTCCGCGACGGGCGTCCCCACGGATGCCGTCGCGGAGCCCCCCGCCCCCGTGCCGGAGTTCAGCGCCGGCATCTCGACCTGACGGCCGCCGCCGCGGCCGAGCCCGAAAGCCCGGTGCTGCCGGTTGATGGCTCTCAGCCTGGCCCGGTCGAGCTTCTCCTGATCGCGCCTGCGCAGCCGGTTCTGCTGCTTCTCGCGACGGTCCTCGCGGACCTCGTCGACCGCCTCGTCGAGCGTCCGTACGCCTTCGAGCAGCATCAGCGACCAGGCCGCGAAGGTCTCCCTCGGCGCCCTCAGCCACCGCACGATCCGGATCTGCGGCAGCGGTCGGGGCACCAGGCCCTGCTCGCGCAGCGCCGCCCGGCGGGTCTGCTTGAGGGCCCGGTCGAAGAGGACCGCCGCCGAGAGGGACATGCCCGCGAAGAACTGCGGGGCGCCGTCGTGTCCCAGGCCGCGCGGTGCGTGGACCCAGTTGAACCAGGCCGCCGCGCCCGCGAACAGCCAGACGAGCAGTCGCGAGCCGAGCGCCGCGTCGCCGTGGCTGGCCTCGCGGACCGCGAGGACCGAGCAGAACATCGCCGCGCCGTCGAGGCCGAAGGGGACGAGGTACTCCCAGCCCCCGGTGAGGTTGAGGTTCTGCCGGCCGAAGCCGACGAGCCCGTGGAAGGAGAGTGCGGCGGCGACGGCCGCACAGCAGAAGAGCAGGACGTAGGAGGCGGTTCCGTAGATCGCTTCCTTGCGTCTGCGGCGTTCCTCGCTGCGTTCCCAGGAGTCCTCGGCCGCGGCCTGGTCACCGGCGCGCTTGCCGCGCGCGAGCACCGCCACCGCCGTCAGGACTCCGGCCACCATGACGCCACCCGGAAGCAGCCAGTCCAGCGATATGTCGGTCAGTCTCATGCGGTGTCCCTTGCATCGCAGTAGGGCCTTTCGGCCGCCCATATTGGCCGACCTCGGAGGGCCCACAAGGGGTTTCGCGGCAAGAGCACGCCATTGGGACCGCACGACATACGAATAGGTGCCATCTGGTCGAACGGCCGCGCGGATCAAGGGAGTTGCGTTCGATTTACGCCACTCGTGCGGGTGGCGTAATCCCACGGGAGGGTCAGGCGGTCGCCGCGAGCCGACGGACCCGCTCGGCGTCGCAGGTGCGCGGACACGTCATGCAGGTGTCCTCGGGGCGCAGTGTGTAGAAGAAGCAGCACGTCGCGCGGTCCCGGGTGGAGCGGGTCGTTCCGTCGGCGTCCACGGAACCGGCGAGCTCACGGAAGCCGGCGGCGCCCGCGTAGGGCTTGGCCGTGCCGGGCATCAGCAACTCCAGCTCGCGCATCCCCCGCTCCTCCTCGCCGAGCAGCGCCGCGATGTACCAGAGGCCCTCGACGATCTCGTCCGTCGCCATGCCCCACAGCGCCCGCCTCCCACGCCGCATCCGCGGTCCGAAGCCGGCCAGGATGGACTCGAAGTGCTCGGCGAGCGAGGCCCGGACCTCGGCGCGCAGCGCCTCCTCGTCCGGGACGACCCGGGCGCCGGGCAGAGTGGCGGCGGGATCGTCCGGAAGGCAGGCGAACTCCTCGACGCGGACGGTCATCCGGCCCAGGGCCCGCTGGAAGGCGACGTTCCGGACGGGCACCCGGGGAACCCGGCGGTGCAGGAACCAGGGAACCGTGACCAGGAGGCAGGCCGGCCAGGCGTACCGGTGCAGTCCGAAGCTGGCGACCACGTCCGGGCGGGCCTGCTGCCCGTAGTCGCGCAGCACCTGGGCGTTGTCCCAGGCGAGGAAGGCGTCGAGCGCGGCGCCCCCGGCCGCCAGCTCGTCCGCGCCGACCCAGCCGCCGCCTCTGGGTGCCTTCGCGGCCTGGTCCAGCTCCTCTATCCGCAGGCCGGAGAACACCTCGCCGAGGCGGGCGTACGAAGCCGCGACAGGCGAGGTGAAGGGAGCGGGCAGCAAGGCGGGGACGGCCATACGGGACCACCGAATCGCGATCGTTAGCAGGTTAGCCTTACCTTACCCGACGCGATCGAAGTTTGCCCCTACCGTCCGGCGGGCAAGCCCCGAACCCCCCGATGCGGTCCTGTCTCGCATATGGTGCACAGGGGGCACCGGCATCGCGAGCCGGGCCCGGCACGACCCCGCAGGAGGACCCGGGTGGAGCAGGGCAGAGCGCGCGAGCGGGCGCGACAGGAGCCGTACCCTCCGTTCGGCGACGCCGTACGGGTGCCCGGACAGGCGCGCGGCGGCAGGTCCGTACCCCCGGCGCACCCCTCGGAGTCCCCCTCCGCGCATGCCCGCGGCGAGCACACCCACAGCGAGCCGCCCGCGCCCGGGCTCGTCCCCCGTCCGGTCCGGCGCCACTCCGTGCGCGGGCAGATCCTCCAAGCCCTGCGCACCGCCCTCGTCGGCGGCGAACTCGTCCCCGGCGAGGTCTACTCCGCCCCCGTGCTCGCCGAACGCTTCGGCGTATCGGCGACCCCCGTGCGCGAGGCGATGCAGCAGCTGGCGACCGAAGGCGCCGTCGAGGTGGTGCCGAACCGCGGCTTCCGCGTCACCGAACGCACCCCGCGCGAACTCGCCGAACTCGCCGAGGTCCGCGCGCTCATCGAGATCCCGGTCATGCTCCGCCTGGCCCGTACGGTCCCGGCCGCCCGCTGGTCCGAGCTCCGGCCCCTCGCCGAGGCCACCTCGGCCGCCGCCGCCCGCGGCGACCGCGCCCACTACGCCGAGACCGACCGCGCCTTCCACCGCGCCGTCCTCTCCCTGGCCGGAAACGAACAGCTCCTCGCCGTCGCCGACGACCTCCACCGCCGCTCCCAGTGGCCCCTGATGAGTGCTCCGGCGACCCGCCACGGCGAACTGGTCGCGGACGCGGCGGAACACACCGCCCTCCTCGACGCGCTCATCGCCCAAGATCTCACCGTCGTGCAGTCACTCGTACGGGAGCACTTCACCGGATCGCAGGGCTGACGACTAAGGTCGTTGCCGTCAGCCCGCTCGCACAGCGCCGTCCGTGAGGTGTCCCATGCCGTCCGCGACTCCGTCCCCGGCATGGGGATGGTGCCCGTGACCGGATCCGCCCGCGGGGAGCGCCCCGTCGCCGGTACGGAGCCCCAGGCGACGGCCCTGCTCGGCTGGCTCACCGACCCGGACGCGCCCCGGCTCTGTCTGGTCACCGGTGATCCCCGCCGGGGCAAGTCCGCACTCCTGTCCTGGCTCGCCGCGCACGGCGCCCGCTCCGGGGCGCGCCGCAGGCGTTCGACGCGCGAACTGATCCCGCTCGCCGGGCAGAGCGCGCTCGGTACGGCCTGGACGATCGCGAACCGCCTCGGGGTCGTGGCCAGGACACGCGGCGAACTGGTCCAGGTCCTCGCCACCACCGAAGCGCGCCGCGCGGTCCTCGTCCTGACGGACCTTCACGGAGCGGCGGAGCCGGAGGCGATCGCCGAACTCATGGGGGAGCTCTCGGAGTTGGGCCGGATCCGGCTCGTCGTCGAGGTCCGCACGGGCACCCCCGCCCACACCCTCCTCGCCGCCCGCCGCGCCACGGTGGTGGACGTGCCCGAGCCGGCCGGGACGGACGGCACGGCCGCGGCCCGTTCCCGCAGGGCGGGCCGGGCGGCGGAGCGGTTCGTACGCGCGGCGGTCGATCTCGCCGATCCCGTCGCCGTCTGCGAGGCCGACCCGCTGCTCGTCACCGCCGGTTACACGGGTGGCTCCGGCGACGACCGCGGCGGTCTGCGATCCGCCTGGCTGCGCGCCGGACAGTCGCTCTGCCGAGACCAGGAACCCACGGACCGCGCCCTGGTACTACTCGGAGCGCTCGGCGACGGCGCCGACCCCCGACTCCGGCCCGCCCTGCGGGAACTGGCCGCGGACGCGCCGTGGCGAGTGCGGTGGACCCGGGTGCGCGGGGATCTGACGCCGCCCTGGCCCGGACCCGTCACCGCGCTCGGGACGATCGGCGACCGCCTCCTCGTCGCGGGTCCGACCGACGCCGTGCACCTGCTGCGCACGGCCGACGCGACCCCCGCGGGCCAGACCTTCGCCAGCCCCGCCCGGCGGATCAAGACGCTCGCGCCCGCGCCGGACGGCACCCTCCTGCTCCTGGACGAACGCGGCCGGCTGCACACGGTGCGCGGGCTGCCCGGACCGCGCCCGCCGTACCTGGAGCGGCTGACCGCGGCCGTCGCGGCGACCCTCACCCGGCACCCGGGCACGGCGCTCGCGGCGATCAGCGGGTCCGTGGTGGTGGGCGACCGGCTCGGATCCGTGCACGCCTTCGGTCTGACGGGCATTCACCAGGCCGCGCTGCACAGCGGACGTGTCACGGCCGTCACCGCGGTCGAGGCACCGCCCACGCCCTTCCTGTGCAGCGGGGGTCTCGACGGCACGGTCCGGCTCTGGACCCCCGGCCAGGACCCGCACCCCGAGCCCCTGGCCGAACGCCCCTGCCCTGTCGTGGCGTTGCATGCCGCGCCGACCCCCGAAGGCCCGTCGCTCGCGATCGCCTGGGCCGACGGCCTGATCGAACTCCACCACCTCGACACGAAGGAGCGCCTGTCCTTCCGCCCGGGCCCACCCGTCCGTGCGGTGGTGCTGACCCCGGACGGGGGAGTGGTCGCGGGCATGGACGAGGCGCTCCTCCGCCTGGACGAGAGGCGCCGTCAGGCGATGTGATGCCCCGTCATGTCGCGGGCTGAGGCGACAGTTGGGCGCCGAGCCAGGTCGGCACCCCGCCCAGGAGGCGGAACAGCCGTCCCGCCTCGGCCCGCAGACGGCCCGCCTCCGGCTCCGTCTCCGTGTCCGCCAGGGCGGTCAGGGCCGGAGCGGTGCCCACCAGGAAGCCAAGCTCCTCGCGGATCCGCAGCGACTCGGCGAAGCCGTGCCGCGCCTCCGCCAACTCGCCCTCGCGCAGGGCGATTCCGGCGAGATGGCGCCAGGTGGAGGAGAGGAGCAGGGTGTCCCCCCGGTCCGTCGCACCCGCGTGTGCGCGGCGGAAGGCGGCCCGGGCTGCCTGGGGCGAGTCACCGAGGTTCTGGGCGATCAGCCCGCGCCGGAAGTCCAGCAGCGGACGCCCTTCGGCCGAGGGGCCGATCAGCGCGGCGGCCCGGCCGAGCGCCGCGGTGGCCTCGTCGGCCCGGTCCCGTACGCCGAGCAGCGTCGACGCGTAGGCGAGATAGCCGCGTTCGCATGCCGCCGCCCCGCGTTCCTCGTCGCTCTGCGCGACCGCCTCGGCCGCCCGCAGGGCCTCCTCCGCCTCGGCCCAGCCCTTCTCGGTGTACAGACAGCGCTCGATCAGCAGGGCCGCCCGTTCCAGGGCCGCCGCCGGTTCGGTCGCGCGTGGTGCGAGCAGAGCGGCCGCGTCCGTCCAACAGCCGCGTGAGCGGAGTCGCCATATGGCGGTCTCCATGGGCGTCTTCCTGCCGTAGGCAGAGGACGGATCGTCGCCACCCGTCGTTTCGGAACCAGACATGGCGGTGTCCGCCACATTGCCCTCCCCGAGCGCGCCATTGAGCTGTTGAGTAGGCCCGCATCTCAACACGAACGGGTGCGCCGGGCCAAGGGGTCAGGTGAATCAATTCACAAGAGCCTCGTGGGTACCGGTATACGGACGGCGTCGCCCGGTCGCGCTCAGCGACCGATCCGACGTGCCTGGGCTCCGTCGCCCCGCGCGACCGGGGCGGGACGGGCGTCGTCGCCGAGCGGGGGCGTCACGTTCAGTACCGTCAGTTCCCCGGTTCCCCCGAAGAGATGAATCTCGGCGGATCGCGCGACCGCGTTGGGCCGGGCGGGTGGTCTTCGGCCGGCGTCCGCCGGGCGGGGGATGCCGGGCCCGGAACGCAGGACGGGGGGGGGGGGGGTGGGGGTCCGGCGGCCCCGCCAGCGCGCGCCCCCCCACTGGCGCGCGCAGACGGCTCCGCGGGCC
>NZ_JBHWBS010000054.1:0-49763 GCF_042735655.1 Streptomyces sp. NPDC059567
GCTGAGTGCTCCGCGGCCGTCCGCCGTGCGGAGGGACCGTCAGGTGACGCCGGGCGTCAGGCGGCCGGCGGCCGGGTCGGACCTTCGCCCCGCGGGCCGTCGTCCTTGTGGGCGATCCGGTCAAGGGCGTCCTTGGCCTTGCCGGTGCCCGATTCGATCTTGGCGCTGTACTTGCCCTTGGTCTTCTCGTCGACCAGCTTCGCGGCCTTGTCGACGCCGTGCTCGATCTTCTCCCCGTGCTGCTGCGCGAGATCGGAGACCTTGTCCTTGGCCGGGACGAGCTTGGCCTTCAGTGAATCCAGGAGACCCATGGGTCACCTTCCCTCCGGTGAGTCCGTATGCCGTGCCCTGTCTCCAGGAACTACTTCCGGGCGCCTTCGCCCGCCTTGTTGTCCGCGGCCGCCTCGGCCGACTGCTGCTTCGGGATCTCCACCGACTCGACCGCATCCACGACTGCGGCCGTCTCCGCGGTCTCGCCGGGCCGGACACCCTCCGGCGCCTCGGTCTCGGAGTCCCCGGCGGCGGGCGTGGCCACCTCGGCCTTCTCCGCCTCCTCCGGCGCCTCCGTCAGAGCGACGGCCTGGGCCTCCTCCGTTGACGCCTCGGCAGCTCCCTTGCCCTTACGGCGAAACATTGCAAAAACGCCCATTACCACTCCATAGCGTACTCGTGTGGGAGAAGCCCCGCGGCGCCTGGGGCGCCCCATCGCGCCACCCGGCGCAGCCGGTACGGAAACCGGCGGTCGGAACCTCGCAACTGGCAACGAACCCGGATGCGGGCCGTCACGTCGCTCATTCGGGGACTCGCCGAGAGGTTTGCGAGACTGGGGCGGTGAGAAGTGCAGCTCCCGCCCCGCGGGTCATCGCCGTCGTCGGTCCCACAGCGGCCGGAAAGTCCGATCTGGGTGTATTTCTGGCCCAGCAGCTCGGCGGCGAGGTCGTCAACGCCGACTCGATGCAGCTCTACCGAGGGATGGACATCGGTACCGCCAAGCTGACGCTCGAGGAGCGTGGGGGCATCCCGCACCACCTCCTCGACATCTGGGACGTGACCGAGGCCGCCAGCGTCGCCGAGTACCAGCGCCTCGCGCGCGCGGAGATCGACCGGCTGCTCGCCGCGGGCCGTACCCCCGTCCTGGTCGGCGGCTCCGGCCTGTACGTGCGCGGCGCCATCGACGCCCTCGAGTTCCCGGGCACCGACCCGGCCGTACGGGCCCGTCTGGAGGCGGAGCTGGAGGAGCGGGGCTCCGGCGCGCTGCACCTCCGCCTCGCCGCGGCCGACCCCGAGGCAGGGCGCGCGATCCTGCCCAGCAACGGCCGCCGCATCGTCCGGGCGCTCGAGGTGATCGAGATCACCGGCAAGCCCTTCACGGCCAACCTGCCCGGCCCCGACTCGGTCTACGACACCGTGCAGATCGGCGTCGACGTGGAGCGCCCCGAGCTCGACGAGCGGATCACCACGCGCGTGGACCGGATGTGGGAGGCCGGGCTCGTGGCGGAGGTGCGCACGTTGGAGGCGCAGGGGTTGCGGGAGGGGCGCACGGCCGCACGCGCGCTCGGCTACCAGCAGGTGCTCGCGGCGCTCGCGGGGGAGTGCACCGAGGACGAGGCGCGCGCCGAGACCGTGCGCGCCACCAAGCGCTTCGCGCGCCGTCAGGATTCGTGGTTCCGGCGCGACCCGCGGGTTCACTGGCTGAGCGGGGCGGCGGAACACCGGCGGGAACTCCCGCGAGAGGCGCTGGCGTTGGTCGAACGAGCGGTTACAGCCTGATCACGTGATGGCATCGGGACGCCATGCCCGTCATTCCCGCGGTCTTCGGCGTGCCATCATCGAGCATCGATCGACCAAGTGGAGTCCGAGTGGGAGGGCGCGTGGCGATGGAGGCCGGCCCTCGCGACAGAGAACAGCACGACGCGATCCGGGGCGAAGCCCCGGGTGACGCGCCCGGTTTGAGCCCGGACGGTCCGGACGACGCCGAGGGCACGGCCGTCGAGGTCGACGCCGACGAGGTCGAGGTCGAACTGCGGCCCCAGCCCCGGCTGCGGATCTGGCAGCTCGCCCCCATCGTCGGCCTCGCCGCCGTCGGCTCGCTGATGTTCGCCTTCCCCCTTGCCTTCGGTTCCGGTGAGGGCGGCGCCGTCGTCGCCATGCTCGGACTGCTGATCAGTTCCTGCGCGGCCGGCTGGGGCATGATGGCCGCCCGCAAGGTGGGCCACACCTGGCCGGGTCTTCCGGCCCGCGGCTCCGGCGAGCGGCCGAACTGGCGGGTGATCGCCCTGTACGTGTTCTTCAGCGCGCTCCTCGTCGTGCTGGCCGTCTGGCGCGTGGCCCGCCTCCGCTGACTCCGACGCCCGGGCGCCCCGCGCCCGGCCGCAGTCGCTCCGCGCCCCGGCCGCGGGTCGCTCCGTGTGCCCGGCACGCCGAGGCCCGCTGCGTGGACCGTCGAGGACCTTGTCCGACCCGACCCGTACAGTTGATCCCGTGACCACCACGCAGACCTCGCCGCTCGCATTCCTCAAGGGCCACGGGACCGAGAACGACTTCGTGATCGTCCCCGACGCCGACAACGCCGTCGAGCTGCCCGCCGGGGCCGTCGCGCGGCTGTGCGACCGACGGGCCGGTATCGGTGGCGACGGGCTGCTGCACGTGGTCCGCAGCGCGGCCCACCCCGAGGCCAGGGCCATGGCCGACGAGGCCGAGTGGTTCATGGACTACCGAAATGCGGACGGGTCGGTCGCCGAGATGTGCGGCAACGGCGTCCGCGTCTTCGCCCGCTATCTGCAGCACGCCGGGCACGTCACGGCCGGCGAGGTCGCCGTCGCCACCCGCGGCGGAATCAAGCGGGTCCATCTCGACAAGGACGGCTCCGTCACCGTCGCCATGGGGCGCGCCCGCCTTCCCGAGGACGGCGTCACCGTCACCGTCGACGGCCGCAGCTGGCCCGCCCGCAACGTGAACATGGGCAATCCGCACGCCGTCGCCTTCGTCGACAGCCTCGACCACGCCGGCAATCTGTTCACCGAGCCGCCGTACGCCCCCGCCGAGGTCTACCCGGACGGCGTGAACATCGAGTTCGTCGCCGACCGCGGCCCCCGCCACGTCGCGATGCGCGTGCACGAGCGCGGTGCCGCCGAGACCCGTTCCTGCGGCACGGGCGCGTGCGCCGTCGCCGTGGCCACCGCCCGCCGGGACGGCGCCGACCCCGCCGTGATCGGGACGCCCGTCACGTACACCGTGGACGTCCTCGGCGGCACGCTGATCATCACCGAGCACCCCGACGGCGAGATCGAGATGACCGGCCCGGCCGTCATCGTCGCCGAGGGCACGATCGACCCGTCCTGGCTCGGCGCCGGAGAATTCGAAACAGTCAACGACTGATCCGTCGCTCGAATGGGTGATCCGCTTCACGCTGGGCGAGAGCGAGACTGCGCCGCGTGGTGGGGTCGGTAGCATCAAGCACCGGCCCGGCAGGCATGCCTTGCCCGCCCACCGCCGGTCGACGCCGCCGGAGGTGCCCCATGAGCGCAGAGGCCACCAATCCCGTGAGCGCAGCGGAGGCCACCGGCCCCGACGCTCCCAGCCGCAGGCGCGCCCGTCCGAGGATCGACCTCCGCCGGCTGGGCCGCGCCGCTCTCCTCGGTCCCGCCACCAGGGACCGGCTGCCCGACGCCATCGGGCATGTCGCCGAGGCTCATCGCGCCCACCACCCCGATGCCGACCTCGCCGTGCTGCGCCGGGCGTACGTCCTCGCGGAGCACTCGCACCGCGGGCAGTTCCGCAAGAGCGGCGAGCCGTACATCACCCATCCGCTCGCCGTCACCCTGATCCTCGCCGAACTGGGCGCCGAGACCACGACCTTGACCGCCGCCCTGCTCCACGACACCGTCGAGGACACGGAGGTGACACTCGATCAGGTCCGTGCGCAGTTCGGCGACGAGGTCGCCTATCTCGTCGACGGCGTCACCAAGTTGGAGAAGGTCGACTACGGCGCCGCGGCCGAGCCCGAGACCTTCCGCAAGATGCTCGTCGCCACCGGCAACGACGTCCGGGTCATGTCGATCAAGCTCGCCGACCGGCTCCACAACATGCGCACCCTCGGCGTGATGCGACCCGAGAAGCAGGTCCGGATCGCCAAGGTCACCCGCGACGTCCTCATCCCGCTGGCCGAACGGCTCGGTGTCCAGGCGCTCAAGACCGAGCTGGAGGACCTCGTCTTCGCGATCCTCCACCCCGAGGAGTACGAGGCGACCCGCGCGCTCATCGCCGAGAACACCGGCGCGGGCGACGCGCTCGCCGCCATCGCCGACAGCGTCTCCGCCGTGCTGCGCGACGCCGACATCACCGCCGAAGTCCTCGTCCGGCCACGGCACTTCGTCTCCGTCCATCGTGTCCGCCTCAAGCGCGGTGACCTGCGAGGCAGTGATTTCGGGCGGCTTCTGGTCCTCGTGGGCGAGGACGCCGACTGTTACGCCGTCCTCGGCGAACTCCACACGTGTTTCACCCCGGTGATCTCCGAGTTCAAGGACTTCATCGCCGCCCCCAAGTTCAACCTGTACCAGTCGCTGCACACCGCCGTCGCGGCCCCCGACGGGGCCGTGGCCGAAGTCCTCATCCGTACGCACCAGATGCATCAGGTCGCCGAGGCCGGCGTCGTCGCGCTCGGGAACCCGTACACCCCTCCGACGGGCAGCGACGGCCCCGAGCCGGCCGAGGACGGCGAGCGAGTCGACCCCACCCGCCCCGGCTGGCTCTCCCGGCTCCTCGACTGGCAGCAGGCCACCCCCGACCCCGACACCTTCTGGACCTCGCTGCGCGCGGACCTCGCGGAGGACCAGGAGATCACCGTCTTCCGCGCCGATGGCGGCACCCTCGGCCTGCCCGCCGGGGCGAGCTGTGTCGACGCCGCCTACGCGCAGCACGGCGACGCCGCCCACGGCTGCCTCGGCGCCCGCGTCAACGGGCGTCTGGCGACGCTCAGTACGGTCCTGAACGACGGCGACACCGTCCAGCCGCTGCTCGCCCAGGACACCGCCTCCGGGCCGTCGCCCGAGTGGCTGGAGCACGCCCGTACCCCCGCCGCGCGCATCGCGATCACCGCCTGGCTCCAGGCCCACCCGGAGGCCGTGGGAGCACCCGAGGCCGACCCTCGGCCGCCGGTCTCCTTCACCGCCGACCGGCGCTCGGGCGCCAAGCTCCAGGCCGACCTGCCGGAGGCCACCGCCACCGACGCCGTCGTACGGCCCGCCGGCTGCTGTACCCCCGTACCGCCCGACGAGATCACCGGCTTCCAGGTCCGCGGCGGATCCGTCACCGTCCACCGCACCGGCTGCGCGGTCGTCGACACCATGAGACGGCTCGGGCGCGCTCCCGTCACCGTCCACTGGGGCGACACCGCCGAGTGCCGTGTGACGCTCGTCGCCGAGTCCTTCGGTCGCCCCCGCCTCCTCGCGGACCTCACCGAAGCCATCGCCACCGCGGGCGTCGCGGTCGTCGCCGCGACGATCGAGCCGCCCAGCGAGCAGCGGGTCCGGCACACGTACACCCTGCAGCTCCCCGACGCGGCCGGGCTGCCCGCGCTGATGCGGGCCATGCGGGACGTGCCCGGGGTGTACGACGTCAGCCGCGCCCGGCACCCCGACTCGCACGGAGAGTGACATCGCCGCGCGTGCTGACAGCACAGGGGTGATGTCAGCACAGCCGTGACCCCTTCGAGTGGCGGGCGAGCGCGCCGCACGGGGGAGCGGCGCGGGCACTGGTAGCCGTAGCCCATGCCGCTCACACCCCGAAATCGCTCCCCACGCGCGCGTTGGCTGCGTTCCGCCGTCCTGGTCGCCGCGTCGGCCGGGCTCGTCGCCGCAGCGCTGCCCGCACCCGCGCCCCTCGGGATCGGAGACCCGCTCTTCCCTCACCTCGGCAACCCGGGCTACGACGTCCTCTCGTACGACATCGACCTCACCTATCAGGGCAAGAACACGGAGCCGCTCGCAGCGGTGACCCGGATCGACGCCCTCGCCACCGCCGACCTGGAGCGGATCAACCTCGACTTCACGCACGGCACGGTCGCCTCGGTGACGGTCGACGGCGAACCGGCCGACTTCGTGAGCAGCGGCGAGGACCTGGTGATCACTCCCGCCGAGCCGACCGAGGACGGCGACCCGCTGACCATCGCCGTCACCCACACCAGTGATCCCCGTGGCCCCGCCGACAACGGCGGCTGGGTGCGTACCGGCGACGGTCTCGCCATGGCCAACCAGGCCGACGCCGCTCACCGGGTCTTCCCCTCCAACGACCACCCCGCCGACAAGGCGTACTTCACCTTCCGGATCACGGCCCCCAGTTCGCTCACGGCCGTCGCCAACGGCCTTCCGGTCGACCGGACCACCGAGGGGTCCACCACGACCTGGACCTACCGCACGACCCACCCCATGGCCACGGAGCTCGCGCAGGTCTCCATCGGCCGCACCACCGTCGTCCACCGGACCGGGCCCCACGGGCTCCCCCTGCGGGACGTGGTGCGCACCGCCGACCGCGAGCTCATGGAGCCCTGGCTGAAGCGCACCCCCGGTCACATCGAGTGGATGGAGCGCCAGGTCGGCCCGTATCCCTTGGAGACGTACGGACTCCTGGTGGCCGACGCCGAGACCGGATTCGAGCTGGAGACCCAGACCCTGTCTCTCTTCGAGAGAAGGCTCTTCACCGAGCCCGCGTACCCGGAGTGGTACGTCGACTCGATCATGGTCCATGAGCTGGCCCACCACTGGTTCGGCAACAGCGTCTCGCCCCGTACCTGGTCCGACCTGTGGCTCAACGAAGGGCACGCGAGCTGGTACGAGGCGCTGTACGCCGAGGAGACCGCCAAGCAGTCCCTGGAGCGGCGCATGAAGGCCGCCTACGCGGCCTCCGACGCCTGGCGTGCCGACGGGGGACCGCCCGCCGCCCCCGAGCCGCCCACGCCCGGACAGAAGATCAGCCTTTTCCGGCCCGTCGTCTACGACGGCAGCGCCCTGGTCCTCTACGCCCTGCGCGAGGAGATCGGCAAGGACGCCTTCCAGAGCCTGGAACGCCGCTGGGTCAGCGAGCACGCGGACTCCACCGCCACCACCGCCGACTTCACGGCGCTCGCCTCCGAGATCGCGGGGCGTGACCTCACGTCGTTCTTCGCGGGCTGGCTGTACGCGGAGAAGACCCCGCCGATGCCCGGGCACCCGGACTGGCGCTCCCGCACCTCCGCCGAGGCCCGCGGAGCCGTGAAACCCGGGTGACGGGCCACGGCCGACCGTGTCACCATCGTCAGGTCGACGACGCGGCCGGCCCGGGAATCTTTCCGTGCCGTCACACGTTGTGATCGACGCAACGACTTTCCATCGACGTAAGGATCAAATGACCTCCTCTTCATCCCCTTCCCAGGACGAGCAGAGCTTCGCGGAGACGAGCCGCACCGAGAGCCTTCGGGCCGATGCCCTGATGGAAGAGGACGTCGCCTGGAGCCACGAGATCGACGGAGAGCGGGACGGCGATCAGTTCGACCGCTCCGAGCGCGCGGCCCTGCGGCGCGTGGCGGGCCTCTCCACCGAGCTCGAGGACGTCACCGAGGTCGAGTACCGGCAGCTGCGCCTGGAGCGCGTCGTGCTGGTCGGCGTATGGACCTCGGGGACCGTCCAGGACGCGGAGAACTCCCTGGCGGAGCTCGCGGCCCTCGCCGAGACGGCGGGCGCCCTGGTGCTCGACGGCGTGATCCAGCGCCGTGACAAGCCCGACCCGGCCACCTTCATCGGTTCCGGCAAGGCCCGTGAGCTGCGGGACATCGTGCTCGAATCCGGTGCTGACACCGTCGTCTGCGACGGCGAGCTCAGCCCCGGCCAGCTCATCGCCCTCGAAGACGTCGTCAAGGTGAAGGTGGTCGACCGGACCGCCCTCATCCTGGACATCTTCGCCCAGCACGCCAAGTCCCGAGAGGGCAAGGCGCAGGTCGCGCTCGCGCAGATGCAGTACATGCTGCCGCGACTGCGAGGCTGGGGTCAGTCGCTCTCCCGTCAGATGGGTGGCGGCGGCGGTGGCGGCATGGCCACCCGTGGTCCCGGTGAGACCAAGATCGAGACCGACCGGCGTCGGATCCGCGAGAAGATGGCGAAGATGCGCCGGGAGATCGCCGAGATGAAGACCGGCCGCGACATCAAGCGGCAGGAGCGGCGCCGTCACAAGGTTCCCTCGGTCGCCATCGCCGGTTACACCAACGCAGGCAAGTCCTCGCTCCTCAACCGGCTGACCGGTGCGGGTGTGCTGGTGGAGAACGCCCTGTTCGCCACCCTCGACCCGACCGTGCGCCGGGCCGAGACGCCCAGCGGCCGGGTCTACACCCTGGCCGACACCGTCGGGTTCGTACGGCATCTGCCGCACCACCTGGTCGAGGCGTTCCGCTCCACGATGGAGGAGGTCGGTGACTCCGATCTGATCCTGCACGTGGTCGACGGTTCGCACCCGGCTCCGGAGGAGCAGCTCGCCGCGGTGCGCGAGGTGTTCCGTGACGTCGGCGCGGTGAACGTGCCGGAGGTCGTGGTCGTCAACAAGGCGGACGCGGCCGACCCCCTCGTCCTGCAGCGCCTGATGCGGGCCGAGCGCCACGCGATCGCGGTCTCCGCCCGTACGGGCCAGGGCATCGAGGAGCTGCTCGCGCTCATCGACGCCGAACTGCCGCGGCCGCAGGTCGAGATCGAGGCACTCGTGCCGTACACGGAAGGCGGTCTCGTCTCCCGGGTGCATGCCGAGGGTGAGCTGCTCTCCGAGGAGCACACCCCGGAGGGCACGCTGCTCAAGGCGCGTGTGCACGAGGAGCTGGCGGCGTTCCTGACGCCGTACGTACCGGCCGCGCACTGACCGGTTCGCTCACATGTGGAAGGCCCCGCCCCCTCATCGAGGGGGCGGGGCCTTCCGCATGTCGTACGCCGGTGTCCGCCGGCGTGGGCATCAGCGCCGTCGGGTCAGCGGGCGAACTTCTTGCTCACCATCTCGTGCGCGTTCTTCGCGCCGCGGCCCAGCAGCGGTCCCGCCAGCCAGCCGTTGCCGCCGGCCGGGCCGATCGAGGTGTTCGACACCAGCGCGGTCGTCCCGTTGGGCAGCGCGTGGAACCAGCCGCCGCCGGACGAGCCGCCGGTCATCGTGCAGCCGATGCGGTACATGGTCGGCGTGGCGGGTGCCGTGGTGACCCGGGTGGCCCGGTCCAGGCACTTGTGCATGATCAGACCGTTGTACGGCGGCGCCGCCGGGTAGCCCCAGGCTCCCACCGTGCCGGCCTGCGCGGGCGTGGGCGCCGAGAAGTCGATCGGCAGCGCGGCGCCGACGGTCTCCTCCAGGGACTTCTTCCCACGGGCCGGCTGCACGTGCAGCACGGCGTAGTCGTACGGCCAGGCGGCCTGCGACCCGCCGCGCTGGATCCACTCGCCCGAGGTCACGGCCCAGTCGGCCCAGTACTGGCCGTACGGCGCCTCCTCGTGCGGCTTGGCGTTGCGCAGCGCCGCCGGGGACTTGCCGAGGTCGTTGTAGGCGGGGACGAAGGTGATGTTGCGGTACCAACCGCCTCGCTGCCCGGCGTGGACGCAGTGGCCCGCGGTCCACACCATGTTGGACTTCCCGGGCCGGCGCGGGTCCTTCACGATCGTGCCGGAGCAGACCATGTGCCCCTGGGGCGAGTCGAAGAAGATCTTGCCGACCGGCGCTGCGTTGCGGTGGTACGGCGTCTTCTCCCGCTGGGCCTGGACCGGTCGCGGCGTGGGGTCGCTGCCCCCGGAGCCCGCCGTCGTGGCCATCGTCTGGTCCGGGCTCTTCGCGGACTGCATCCGCTGGGAGTCCCAGAGCCCTTCGATCACCGGGTTGACGAAGTCCTCGGCCTCACGGAGCCAGGTGTCCGTGTTCCAGTTCTTCCACTCGCCGTTCTTCCACTTGTCCGGGTCGACGCCGTGCTTCTTCAGCTTGTCGGCGAGATCTTTGGGAAGAGCGGCATCGCCGCCACCGGTGGCGGGAGCGCTCGTCTCCGCCGAGGGCTTGTCGGCCGCCGGTGTCTCGGTGGGGCCGCAGGCGGTGGCGGTCAGCGCGAGCGCCGAGGCCAGCGCGGCGAAGGCCGGTATGAGTCGTGTGGAACGCATGAGTTGAGATCCCCCAGATGATGTTTCCCGCGTCCGGGCGACGCCACGGACCGAAGACCACGGTGGTGTTGCCATGGACGCGTCACTTTCGGTGCACAGTATGCCCGTAGGAAAGGGGCGGGACCCCGCAGGGCCCCGCCCCTCGGCCGCCGCCTAGCGGCCGGCGAACTTCTTGCTGACCTCGTCGTAGATGCCCTTGGCCTCGGCGCCCAGGCGCGGACCGGCCAGCCAGCCGGCCGTCACCGGGCCGATCGAGGTGTTGGACACCAGCGCCGGCTGACCGTCCTTGCCCGTGGCCACCCAGCCGCCACCGGACGAACCACCGGTCATGGTGCAGCCGATGCGGTACATCGTCGGCTGCTCCGCCTTCACCGAGAGACGGCCCGGCTTGTCCTTGCACTGGTACATCTTCTGGCCGTCGAACGGCGGGCCCGCGGGGTAGCCGGTCGCCTGCATGTTCGCGATCTTCGACACCACGGGGGCGTTGAAGTCCACCGGGAGCGCCGAACCGACCGTCTCCTCCAGCGACTTGCCCGTGCTGCCCTTCTCCGGCGTCACATGGATCACCGCGAAGTCGTAGGGAGCGCCCTGACCGCCGGTCGCCGCGCCCTCGGAGATCCACTGCTCGGAGGTCTGGGCCCAGTCGCCCCACCACACGCCGTACGGCGCGACCTGTTCGCGGGTCGCGTTCTCCAGCTGCGCGGTCGGCAGGGCCTTGTCGTTGTACGACGGCACGAAGGCGATGTTGCGGTACCAGCCGCCCTTCTTGCCCGCGTGCACACAGTGGCCGGCCGTCCAGACCATGTTGGACTTGCCGGGGTTGGCCGGGTCCTTCACGACCGTGGCCGAGCACACCATCGAACCCTCGGGGCCGTCGAAGAACACCTTGCCCGCCTCGGGGGCGTTGGAGTGGTACGGCGCCTGCACGCCCTTCGCCCTGACCGGCGCGGGGGTCGGGTCGGTGACACCCTCGTCGCCCGAGATGTCCTCCTCCTCGACCGGCTTGTCGGGCCGCTGCGCGTCCCGCATCCGGTCCGGGTCCCAGAGGTCCTCGATGATCGGGTTGACGTAGTCCTTCGCCTCACGAAGCCACTTGTCGCGGTCCCAGTTCTTCCACTCGCCGTTTCTCCACTTGTCCAGATCGATCCCGTGCTCCTTGAGCCGGTCCTTGAGATCGTCCGGAATCGTGATCTTGTCGCCGGTGGACGGGCTCGCGGAAGCGCTGGGCTTGTCTCCCGCGTTCTCCTCGGTCGGGCCGCAGGCCGTCGCCGTCAGCGTCAACGCCGCGACGGCGGCTGCCGCGGCCAGCAGCGGACGAATCGATCGCATCTCGTGATCCCCCTGGGACTACGTCAACTTGTGCATGAGTGAACTGTGGTGGCGCCGTGACCGGCGCCGATGTGCGCCCCCACTATGCCGGTGCCCGGTGGGACGGCATGCGGCAGGTCCGCGGTTCCGGCCTCCGCCCGGCCGTTGCCGGGTCGTGATCCCCACCGTCTCAAGGATCTTGGGATTCTGCCGTGATCCTTGGCAGCCCTCGTCGTTGGTACGTACGGGGGACACAGAGGAAGCGTTCAGCGACACCGTTCGCGCGGCGGAGCAACGTACCGATGTGCAACGCAACTGTTACAGCGGGAGGACACCGAGCCGTGGCCGTGACCGAACCAGCTCCGGCCGTACCGTCGGCCGCGCAGGCGCACCAGCGGGAGCGGAGAGCGGGTGAAGGGGGCGCACTTGAGGGCATCCTGCGTCGCCAGTCGCTGCGCGAATCGGCGGCGCGCACCTATGCGCGTTCACTGCCGATCGTTCCCGTACGGGCCCGGGGACTGACCATCGAGGGCGCGGACGGCCGGCGCTATCTGGACTGCCTGTCCGGCGCGGGGACCCTGGCCCTCGGGCACAACCACCCGGTGGTCCTCGAAGCCATCAAGAAGGTCCTCGACTCCGGAGCCCCGCTGCACGTCCTCGACCTCGCCACCCCGGTCAAGGACGCCTTCACCACGGAGCTGTTCGCCACGCTGCCGCCCGGACTCGCCCACGACGCGCGCATCCAGTTCTGCGGACCCGCGGGCACGGACGCCGTCGAGGCCGCCCTCAAGCTCGTGCGCACGGCCACCGGCCGCCGTAGCCTGCTCAGCTTCACCGGCGCCTACCACGGCATGACGGCCGGAGCCCTCGACGCCTCCGGGGGAGCGACCGACGTACGAGTCACCCGGCTGCCCTATCCGCAGAACTACCGCTGCCCCTTCGGGGTCGGCGGCGAGCGCGGGGCCGAACTCGCCGCGCGCTGGACGGAGAACCTCCTCGACGACCCCAAGAGCGGGGTCCCCACGCCCGCCGCCATGATCCTCGAACCGGTCCAGGGCGAGGGCGGTGTCATCCCCGCCCCCGACGCCTGGCTGCGCCGGATGCGGGAGATCACCGCGGCCCGCTCCATCCCGCTCATCGCCGACGAGGTCCAGACGGGCGTCGGACGCACCGGCGCCTTCTGGGCCGTGGAGCACAGCGGCATCGTGCCCGACGTCATGGTCCTCTCCAAGGCCATCGGCGGCTCCCTCCCGCTCGCGGTCATCGTCTACAGGTCGGAGCTCGACGCCTGGGAACCCGGCGCCCACGCGGGCACCTTCCGGGGCAACCAGCTCGCCATGGCCGCCGGTGCCGCCACCCTCGCCTACGTACGGGAGAACCGGCTCGCCGACCGCGCGGCCACCCTCGGCGCCCGGATGCTCGGACGGCTCCAGGGCCTGGCCGCGGCCCACCCCTGCATCGGCGATGTGCGCGGCCGGGGGCTGATGATCGGCGTCGAGCTGGTGGACCCGGACGCCACGGATCCAGGCGACTTGGGGGCCACCGCCCCGCCGGCCGACCCCGCGCTCGCCACGGCCGTCCAGCGCGAATGCCTCGACCGCGGGCTCATCGTCGAACTCGGCGGCCGCCACTCGGGCGTCGTACGCCTTCTCCCCCCGCTCACCCTCACCGACGAACAGGCCGAGGCCGTCCTCGACCGCTTCGCCGACGCCCTGGCCGCCGCCGAACGTGCCCACCGCCCGGCGCCGCCCGCCCGCAGCACGCGTCTGCGGAACGACACCGGACCGACCGGACCGTCCCACTGATCCCGGGCCGAACCCGGAAACCCTCACAAGGAAGCCCCCGTGAACGCCAGCCCCGCACCCGAAGCGTCCGACACCGGCAGCGCCGCACGCGGCCCTCTCGCCGTCGAACAGGCCACCGTCCCCCGGCAGCACTCCGGCCCGTACGACCCCCGGCCCACCTCCGCACCGCAAGCGTCCGTCAAGGTCGCCGCGGCCGTGGGGAGTACGGCGCCCCGGGAGGATCACCTCGACGACCCGGACGCACAACGCGCGGCCGACGCGGCGACCATCGAGAACCTGCTGCGCTGCTGGGTACGCGAGAAGAACCTTCCGGCCCCCGAGTCCACGACCCTCCGCATCCCCCTCGATGCCAGCGGCACCGCCCTCCTCGTCCCCGTCCACTACTGGTCGCCGACGGGATGGCACCGCTTCGGGCCCCCCGCCCTCGAAGGACTGCACCCCACCGCTCCCACCGCCGACGCCGTCACCGTCGCCGCACTCATCAGCCGCGAGACCGGCCGCCCCGAAGGAACCGAACTCGTCGGCCGCGTCGCCGACTCGTCCCGCCGCACCGCAGAGTTCATCACCGAGCGGCGCCGTCGCCCCAACCCCGGCCCCGAAGCCGACCTCTTCCTCACCGCCGAGCAGTCCCTGCTGCTCGGCCACCCTCTCCATCCCACCCCGAAGAGCCGCGAAGGGCTCTCCGAGGCCGAGGCCCGGGCCTACTCACCCGAGCTCCACGGTTCCTTCCCGCTGCACTGGATGGCCGTCGACCCCACGGTCCTCGCAGCCGACTCCGCGTGGACCGAACAGGGCCGGCCGGTCACAGCCGCCCAACTCGCCGCCGGCCTCGCCGAGGGTCTCGAACTGCCCGCCGGGACCGTGCCATTGCCCCTGCACCCCTGGCAGGCGCGAGAACTGCCGCACCGCCCCGACGTCGCCGCCCTCCTGGACGCCGGCCTCCTCCATGACCTCGGCCCCCACGGGGCCACCTGGCACCCCACCTCCTCCGTCCGTACCGTGCACCGACCCGGCGCCCGGACGATGCTCAAGCTCTCCCTCGGCGTACGCATCACCAACTCCCGTCGCGAGAACCTCCGCAAGGAACTCCACCGCGGCGTGGAGGTCCACCGGCTGCTCCGAACCGGGCTCGTCGACCAGTGGCAGGCCTCCCACCCCAACTTCGACATCGTCCGCGACCCCGCCTGGCTTGCGGTCGACACCCTGGCCGGCGAGCCGATCCCCGGACTCGACGTCATGGTCCGACACAACCCCTTCACCGCCGGGGACGACGCCGTCTGCATCGCCGCCCTCACCGCCCCGCGCCCCTGGCCCGGCACCACGCGGATGTGCTCCCGACTCGCCGACATCGTCCACCGCCTCGCCGCCCGGACCGGCCGCCCGATCACGGCCGTCGCCGCGGAGTGGTTCCTGCGCTACCTCGACCAGGTCGTCCGCCCGGTGCTCTGGCTCGACGGCCACGCGGGCGTCGCCCTCGAAGCCCACCAGCAGAACACCCTGGTGCTCCTCGACACCGACGGCTGGCCCATCGGCGGCCGCTACCGCGACAACCAGGGCTACTACTTCCGCGAGTCCCGCCGCGACGAGCTGGAGAAGCGACTCCCCGGCATCGGCGCAGCCAGCGACACGTTCGTCTCCGACCAGGTCACCGACGAGCGCTTCGCCTACTACCTCGGCATCAACAACGTCCTCGGCCTCATCGGAGCCTTCGGCGCCCAGCGCCTCGCCGACGAACGCGTGCTGCTCGCAGGCTTCCGCCAGTTCCTCACCTCAGCCACCGGTCTCGGCTCACCGCTGCCGCACCGGCTCCTGGAAGCCGAGACCCTGCGCTGCAAGGCCAACCTCCTCACCCGCCTGCACGGCCTCGACGAACTCGTCGGCCCCGTCGACACCCAGTCCGTCTACGTCGCCATCACCAACCCCCTCCGTTCCTGAGGACACATCCGCCCTCATCCCGACCCCACGCCTACCGCCCCGCCGAAAGCCACGATCCGACCGAACAGCCGAGAGGAGCACCCACCATGTCCCCCACCGATGCGAGCACCGACTCGGGCACCGACCCCGGAGCCGGACCCCGACCACCGGCCGACACGGGCGGCGAGGACACCCTGGACCTGCACCTCGCGGACGAACTCGTCGCCCTGCTCGCCACCCCCGACGGCGCGGCGAGCACGTTCGGCGACCTCCTCGACGACGTCGCCACCTGGGGTGGGGCCACCACCCCCGCCGGCTCCTTCCACCTCGTACCCGTGCGGATCGAACGGGACCTGGCGCTCGTCACCCGCTGGATGAACGACCCGGCCGTGGCCGCCTTCTGGGAGCTCGCCGGCCCGGAAACGGTGACCGAGTCCCACATCCGCACCCAACTCGACGGTGACGGCCGCAGCGTGCCCTGCCTCGGCGTCCTCGACTCCACCCCCATGAGCTACTTCGAGATCTACCGCGCCGACCTCGACCCGCTCGCCCGGCACTATCCCGCCCGGCCTCACGACACCGGCATCCACCTCCTCCTCGGCAGCGTCGCCGACCGCGGCCGCGGAGTCGGCACCACGCTGCTGCGAGCAGTCGCCGATCTCGTACTCGACCACCGACCTCGCTGCACCCGCGTCATCGCAGAACCCGACCTTCGCAACACCCCCTCCGTCTCGGCCTTCCTGAGCGCCGGCTTCCGTCTCTCCGCGGAAGTCGACCTCCCCGACAAACGAGCCGCGCTCATGGTCCGTGACCGCGCCCTTCGTCACGTCCTGTGAACGCCTCCCTGCCTTACATACACCGCTCGACCCACAGCGGTTCCCACCCAGAGGAGTCCCCGTGCCGTCGTCCCCTGTCACCCATGACTCCGCACTGCTCACACCCCCCGAGCTGACTGCCGCGGCCTGGACCAGGGCCTCCGCGCGCCTGCTCGCCAAGACCATCGGCGAGTTCGCGTACGAGGAGATCGTCGAGCCCGTCCCCGTCCCCGCCGACCCCGCGACCGACACCCCCGGCGACCCCGACCGGTACCTCCTGCGGCTCGACAACGGCTCGCCACTGACCTTCGCGGCCCGCCGCGGCGCGTACGGAAGCTGGCGGGTCGCACCCGACTCCCTCGCCCTCGACGGGCAGCCCCTCACCGACCCCCTCGACTTCCTCGTCCGGGCCCGCCGGCTCCTCCGCCTCGACGGCGCCACCCTCGGCCATCTCATCCGCGAGCTCACCACCACCCTCGCCGCCGACGCCCACCTCGACCGGACGGCGCTGACGGCCGACCGGCTGGCCGATCTCGGATACGCCGAACTCGAAGGTCACCAGACCGGCCACCCGTGGCTCGTCCTCAACAAGGGCCGGATCGGCTTCTCCGCGACCGACGCGGCCCGCTGGGCGCCCGAGGCCCGCCGCGCCACCCGGCTCCCCTGGATCGCCGTGAGCACCGACCTCGCCGCCTACCGCGGAGTCCCCGGCCTCGACACCCCTGACCGGCTCTACGCCGGCGAGCTCGGCCCCGGCGTCCGCGAGACGTTCCACAGCACGCTGCGGGCCCGTGGGCTCGACCCCGAGACGTACCTCTTCCTGCCCGTCCACCCCTGGCAGTGGGACGAGATCGTCCTCCCGCTCTACGCCCCCGCCGTCGCCTCCGGAGCCATCGTGCCGCTGCCGGCCGACGGGGACCTTCGGCTGCCGCAGCAGTCCATCCGCACGTTCCTCAATACGAGCCGGCCCGACCGGCACACCGTGAAGCTCCCGCTGTCGGTCCTCAACACCCTCGTCTGGCGCGGTCTCCCCACGGAACGGACCCTCGCCGCCCCGGCCGTCACCTCATGGGTCCACGGGCTGCGGGACGGCGACCCGTTCCTGCGCGACGAGTGCGGGGTGATCCTGCTCGGCGAAGTAGCCTCCGTCACGGTCGAGCACCCTCTCTACGACCGGCTGCCCGAGGTCCCGTACCAGTACAAGGAACTCCTCGGCGCGATCTGGCGCGAACCCCTCAGGCTCCCGCCCGGCGAGCGCGCCCGCACGCTCGCCTCCCTGCTCCACACCGATCCGGACGGCCGGGCGTTCGTCGCCGAACTGGTCGAGCGCTCCGGGCTCGCCCCGAGGACCTGGCTCCAGCGCCTCTTCACGGCCATGCTGCCGCCGCTGCTGCACTTCCTCTACCAGTACGGCACGGTGTTCTCCCCGCACGGCGAGAACGCCATCGTCGTCTACGACGACCAGGACGTCCCCGTACGCCTGGCGATCAAGGACTTCGTCGACGACGTGAACATCAGCGCGCGGCCGCTGCCCGAGCACGACGCGATGCCGGACGACGTCCGGGCCGTCCTGCTCACCGAGGAGCCCGACTTCCTCACCCAGTTCATCCATTCAGGGCTCTTCGTCGGCGTCTTCCGCTACCTGGCCCCTCTGTGCGAGGAACAACTCGCCGTGCCGGAGCGAGACTTCTGGGCGCTGGTGCGCTCCGAGATCCTGCGCCACCAGGCGCGCTTTCCCGAGCTGAAGGAACGGTTCGAGCTCTTCGATCTCCTCACGCCCCGGATCGAGCGACTCTGCCTCAACCGCAACCGTCTGCACCTGGACGGCTACCGCGACCGCCCCGAGCGGCCCCATGCCGCCGTCCACGGGACGGTCCCGAATCCGCTCGCGTGATCCGACTGTCAGTGCCGCGCCGTAGGCTGGACGCGCTATGACGAAGCCATCCCTCCCCGACCTCCTCCACGCCGCAGTCTCCGCCGTCGGCGGTGTGGAGCGCCCCGGCCAGGTCACCATGGCCGAAGCGGTGGCCGAGGCCATCGACGACAGCTCCCACCTCCTCGTCCAGGCCGGCACCGGCACCGGAAAGTCCCTCGGCTATCTGGTGCCTGCGCTGGCGCACGGGGAGCGCGTCGTGGTGGCCACGGCCACCCTCGCGCTCCAGCGCCAGCTGGTCGAGCGTGATCTTCCGCGGACGGTCGACGCACTGCACCCGCAGCTGCGTCGGCGCCCGGAGTTCGCGATGCTCAAGGGGCGGTCGAACTATCTCTGCCTGCACCGCCTCCATGAGGGCGTGCCGCAGGAAGAGGAGGACGGCCTCTTCGATCCCTTCGAGGCCGCCGCCCCCACGAGCAAGCTGGGACAGGACCTGCTGCGGCTCCGCGACTGGTCGGACGAGACGGAGACCGGGGACCGGGACGATCTGACGCCGGGCGTCTCCGACCGGGCCTGGGCGCAGGTGTCGGTCTCCTCCCGGGAGTGCCTGGGCGCGAGCAAGTGCGCGTACGGCGCGGAGTGCTTCGCCGAGGCGGCCCGCGAGCGCGCCAAGCTCGCCGAGGTCGTCGTCACCAACCACGCCCTGCTGGCCATCGACGCCATCGAGGGCGCCCCGGTGCTGCCCCAGCACGAGGTGCTGATCGTCGACGAGGCCCACGAGCTCGTCTCCCGGGTCACCGGCGTCGCCACCGGCGAACTCACCCCCGGCCAGGTCAACCGGGCGGTCCGCCGCTCCGCGAAGCTGGTCGACGAGAAGGTCGCCGATCAGCTCCAGACCGCGGCCGAGGGCTTCGAGCGGCTGATGGAGCTGGCGCTGCCGGGCCGCCTGGAGGAGATTCCGGAAGACCTCGCGTACGCGCTGATGGCGCTGCGCGACGCCTCTCGCGCCGTCATCACGGCGCTGGGCTCCACGCGCGACAAGTCCGTCCAGGACGAGGACGCCGTCCGTAAGCAGGCGATGGCGTCCGTGGAGACCGTTCACGGTGTCGCCGAGCGGATCACGCAGGGCTCCGAGTACGACGTGGTCTGGTACGAGCGCCACGACCGCTTCGGTGCCTCCCTGCGGGTGGCGCCGCTCTCCGTCTCCGGGCTGCTGCGCGAGAAGCTGTTCGCGGACCGGTCCGTGGTGCTCACCTCGGCCACGCTCAAGCTCGGCGGTGACTTCAACGGCGTGGGAGCCTCCCTGGGGCTGGCCCCCGAGGGCACGCAGGGCGATGACATTCCGGTGTGGAAGGGCATCGACGTCGGTTCGCCGTTCGACTACCCCAAGCAGGGCATCCTGTACGTCGCCAAGCATCTGTCCCGCCCCGCGCGGGACGGCGATCGCGTCGACATGCTCGACGAGCTGACGGAGCTGATGCAGGCCGCCGGCGGCCGCACGCTCGGTCTGTTCTCCTCGATGCGCGCCGCCCAGCTGGCCGCCGAGGAGCTGCGCTCCCGTATCCCGGAATTCCCGATCCTGCTCCAGGGCGAGGACACGCTCGGCGAGCTGATCAAGAACTTCTCGGCCGAACCGCAGACCTGTCTCTTCGGCACGCTCTCGCTCTGGCAGGGAGTGGATGTTCCGGGCGCCAGCTGCCAGCTGGTCGTGATGGACAAGATTCCCTTCCCGCGCCCCGACGACCCGCTGATGAGCGCCCGCCAGAAGGCGGTGGAGGACGCCGGGGGCAACGGCTTCATGGCTGTCGCGGCCACGCATGCGGCGCTGCTGATGGCCCAGGGCGCCGGACGTCTCGTGCGGGCGACCGGGGACCGTGGCGTCGTCGCCGTGCTCGATCCGCGGCTCGCCACCGCTCGGTACGGCAGCTACCTGAAGGCTTCACTGCCCGACTTCTGGTACACCACGGACCGTAATCAGGTGCGCAAGTCGCTGGCGGCGATCGACGCCGCGTCCAAGGCGGCGGAGGGCTGAGAGAGCCGACCGGGGCCTGCCCCATCGGCCGGGCCGCGGAAGGGACACAGCAGGGCCCCGGGACCGGCGCAGTGGGTCCCGGGGCCCGGTCGGAGCCGGCGTGGTGGTGTCACACCCGCCGCAGTACCGCGACGACCTTGCCGAGGATCGTGGCCTCGTCACCGGGGATCGGCTGGTACGCCGCGTTGTGTGGCAGCAGCCAGACATGGCCGTCCTCGCGCTTGAAGCGCTTGACCGTGGCCTCGCCGTCGAGCATGGCCGCCACGATGTCGCCGTTCTCCGCGACCGGCTGACGGCGCACGGTGACCCAGTCGCCGTCGCAGATCGCCGCTTCGATCATCGAGTCTCCGACGACCTTCAGGACGAACAGCTCACCGTCGCCGACCAGCTGCCGGGGCAGCGGGAAGACGTCCTCGACGGACTCCTCCGCGAGGATCGGGCCACCGGCGGCGATCCGGCCGACGAGCGGCACGTACGACGCGGCGGGCTTGCCGGTCGTGTCCGTCGGCTGCGTGCTGGGCTGGTCGGAGCCGCGCACCTCGTACGCCCGGGGCCGGTGCGGGTCCCGGCGCAGGAAGCCCTTGCGCTCCAGGGCCATCAGCTGGTGGGCCACGGAGGAGGTGCTGGAGAGGCCGACCGCCTGGCCGATCTCGCGCATCGACGGCGGGTAGCCGCGCCGCTGGACCGAGTCCCGGATGACCTCGATGACCCTCCGCTGGCGGTCCGTGAGGCCCGAGCTGTCCGCCCTGATGCCTGGAGGTCGCCCGGGCAGGGAGCGCGTAGGTCGGCCTGGCTCCCCGTCCCCGTTCATGACTGCGTCATTCATGGCATGCACCGGCTCGAGTCGGCCCTGGGAGCGGTCCTGGGCAGTGATGGTGGCACTGTCTGCGGTGGTGGTCACGTCGGCGGCCCCTCTCGAATGGTCTCCCTGGCTGGCACAACGGTAGTGGCTTTCGAAAGGTTGCGCCAAACACACGTTCGAGTGAAAAATCGCAGATTGCCTTACGTGTACGTGCAGGTGGGTGTATATGCAGACCCCGGTTGCGGTGGCAATTCGGTCATTACGGTAGCGTTCCCCGCCGGGCCGCCTGGGAGCGGGGGTGCCTTCCCAGTGTGGCACCCATGGGGCCGGAATCGGCGGAGACGCGCGCCTCCCGTACCCTCGTGGCCGGTCGCGGGGGCGCCTGGCGTGCGACACGCGCGAAGTGCCGGAAACGCGACCCAACCCCAGATCTAGTGGTTGCATGGCATCAGCCACCTACAAGTTGTGGTCCCCCGTCTGTCGGTGGTGCCCGCATCGCCTATGCTGGGGGTCGCTTCGAGGGGCCTTGACGGGCTCGGCGAGGCTATTCAGTCGTGCCGTGAGGGAGGGTCGGAACCATGCATTGCCCCTTCTGCAGGCACCCCGACAGCCGTGTCGTCGACAGTCGCACCACCGACGACGGGACGTCGATCCGACGCCGCCGCCAGTGCCCCGACTGCTCCCGTCGTTTCACGACGGTTGAGACCGCATCGCTGATGGTGATCAAGCGGTCCGGCGTGACCGAACCCTTCAGCCGTACCAAGGTCATCTCCGGCGTCCGCAAGGCATGCCAGGGGCGACCCGTGACCGAGGACGCCCTCGCCAAGCTCGGCCAGCGGGTCGAGGAGGCGGTGCGCGCCACCGGGAGCGCCGAGCTGACCACCCACGACGTGGGCCTGGCCATCCTCGGCCCCTTGCAGGAGCTCGACCTCGTCGCGTACCTGCGCTTCGCATCCGTTTACAAGGCTTTCGACAGCCTCGACGACTTCGAGGCCGCCATCGCGGAACTCCGTGAGCAGCGGCCTCCCGCAGTGGACTGCGGGACCGGGGCGACCCCAGAGGTCCCCGTTCCCGCCACCGCCGCCGACTGACCGGCGGGCCGGACCAGGGGTCCGGCCGAGGCCGGCCGCGCGCGGCCGAAAAAGACGTGTCACGGGTGCCCGGAGCGGTGCTCGCGACAGCAGACAAGAAGACGGTGCCCTGGGACTATCTGGGCACTTAAAGGTGTTTTGCCCGTATATGGGAGGCGGCATGACAGAGACGGCGAGCGGTCCGGCGCGAGGTTCCCGAGTCAAGGGAGCCAAGGCGAGCAAGGGCCTGCGTATCGAGCGCATCCACACCACCCCGGGCGTGCATCCGTACGACGAGGTGATCTGGGAGCGTCGTGACGTCGTCATGACCAACTGGCGCGACGGCTCGGTCAACTTCGAGCAGCGTGGCGTCGAGTTCCCCGACTTCTGGTCGGTGAACGCGGTCAACATCGTCACCAGCAAGTACTTCCGCGGGGCCGTCGGCACCCCGCAGCGCGAGACCGGTCTCAAGCAGCTCATCGACCGGATCGTGAAGACGTACACCAAGGCCGGCGAGGACTACGGCTACTTCGCCTCGCCCGCCGACGCCGAGATCTTCGAGCACGAGCTGGCGTACGCCCTCCTGCACCAGATCTTCAGCTTCAACTCCCCGGTGTGGTTCAACGTCGGCACGCCGCAGCCCCAGCAGGTCTCCGCCTGCTTCATCCTGTCCGTCGACGACTCCATGGAGTCGATCCTCGACTGGTACAAGGAAGAGGGCATGATCTTCAAGGGCGGCTCCGGCGCCGGCCTGAACCTCTCCCGTATCCGCTCCTCCAAGGAGCTGCTCTCCTCCGGCGGCAACGCCTCCGGCCCGGTCTCCTTCATGCGCGGCGCCGACGCGTCCGCAGGAACGATCAAGTCGGGCGGCGCCACCCGCCGCGCGGCCAAGATGGTCATCCTCGACGTCGACCACCCCGACATCGAGGACTTCATCGAGACCAAGGTCAAGGAGGAGGAGAAGATCCGCGCCCTGCGCGACGCGGGCTTCGACATGGACCTGGGCGGCGACGACATCACGTCCGTCCAGTACCAGAACGCCAACAACTCGGTCCGCGTGAACGACACGTTCATGAAGGCGGTCGAGGACGGCGGCAAGTTCGGCCTGACGTCCCGTATGACCGGCGAGGTCATCGAGGAGGTCGACGCCAAGACGCTGTTCCGCAAGATGGCCGAGGCCGCCTGGGCCTGCGCCGACCCGGGCATCCAGTACGACGACACGATCAACCACTGGCACACCTGCCCCGAGTCCGGCCGTATCAACGGCTCGAACCCGTGCAGCGAGTACATGCACCTGGACAACACGTCCTGCAACCTCGCCTCGCTGAACCTGATGAAGTTCCTCAAGGACGACGGCAAGGGCAACCAGTCGTTCGACTCCGAGCGCTTCGCCAAGGTCGTCGAGCTGGTCATCACGGCGATGGACATCTCCATCTGCTTCGCGGACTTCCCGACCCAGAAGATCGGCGAGAACACCCGCGCCTTCCGTCAGCTCGGCATCGGTTACGCCAACCTCGGCGCCCTGCTCATGGCCACCGGTCACGCGTACGACTCCGACGGCGGCCGCGCCCTGGCGGGTGCCATCACCTCGCTGATGACCGGCACCTCGTACAAGCGCTCCGCCGAGCTCGCCGCGGTCGTCGGCCCGTACGACGGCTACGCCCGGAACGCCGAGCCGCACCAGCGCGTCATGAAGCAGCACGCCGACGCCAACACCGCGGCCGTCCGCATGGACGACCTCGACTCGCCGATCTGGGCCGCCGCCACGGAGGCCTGGCAGGACGTGATCCGCCTCGGCGCCAAGAACGGCTTCCGCAACGCCCAGGCGTCGGTCATCGCCCCGACCGGCACCATCGGTCTCGCGATGTCCTGCGACACCACCGGCCTCGAGCCCGACCTCGCCCTGGTCAAGTTCAAGAAGCTGGTCGGCGGCGGCTCGATGCAGATCGTCAACGGCACCGTCCCGCAGGCCCTGCGCCGCCTGGGTTACCAGGAGGAGCAGATCGAGGCGATCGTCGCCCACATCGCCGAGCACGGCAACGTGATCGACGCCCCCGGCCTGAAGACCGAGCACTACGAGGTCTTCGACTGCGCCATGGGCGAGCGTTCCATCTCCGCGATGGGCCACGTCCGCATGATGGCCGCCATCCAGCCGTGGATCTCCGGCGCCCTCTCCAAGACCGTGAACCTGCCGGAGACGGCCACGGTCGAGGACGTCGAGGAGGTCTACTTCGAGGCCTGGAAGATGGGCGTCAAGGCGCTCGCGATCTACCGCGACAACTGCAAGGTCGGCCAGCCCCTCTCCGCCAAGAAGAAGGAGGAGGAGAAGGTCGAGGTCACCGCGAAGTCCGAGGCGACGATCCGCGAGGCCGTCGAGAAGGTCGTCGAGTACCGCCCGGTCCGCAAGCGCCTCCCCAAGGGCCGCCCGGGGATCACCACCTCCTTCACGGTCGGTGGCGCCGAGGGTTACATGACCGCCAACTCCTACCCGGACGACGGTCTCGGCGAGGTCTTCCTGAAGATGTCCAAGCAGGGTTCGACGCTCGCGGGCATGATGGACGCCTTCTCCATCGCCGTCTCCGTCGGCCTGCAGTACGGCGTCCCGCTGGAGACGTACGTCTCGAAGTTCACCAACATGCGCTTCGAGCCGGCCGGCATGACGGACGACCCGGACGTGCGGATGGCGCAGTCGATCGTCGACTACATCTTCCGCCGCCTGGCGCTGGACTTCCTGCCCTTCGAGACCCGCTCCGCGCTCGGCATCCACTCGGCCGAGGAGCGTCAGCGTCACCTGGAGACGGGGTCCTACGAGCCCACCGACGACGAGATGGACGTCGAGGGCCTGGCCCAGTCAGCCCCGCGCCAGACGGAGACCCTGAAGGCCGTCGCCCCGGCCGCCAAGGCGGAGGTCCCGGCGCCCAAGCAGGCGCACACCTCGGCGGAGCTCGTCGAGATGCAGCTGGGCATCAGCGCGGACGCCCCGCTCTGCTTCTCCTGCGGTACGAAGATGCAGCGGGCGGGCTCCTGCTACATCTGCGAGGGCTGCGGCTCGACCAGCGGCTGCAGCTGAACCGCTGAGCAGTGACTGACGAAGGGGACCGGCCCGTGGCCGGTCCCCTTCGTGGTCGTCCGCATCGGTGCGGACGGCTCAGGAGTGCCGGGCGCCCATCAGCGTCGCGAACGTCTGCGGGTCCGCGTCGAACCCACGTCGAATGGACTTGTACGACCAGCCTTCCGCGCCGTCCCGGGTGAACTCCACGACCGTCACGGCCGTCGCCTCGGCGACGTCCTCGAAGCCGTGCGCGGCGAGGTCCGTGTAGCCCTCGCGGACCCGTACCCCGGTGTTGGCGATGTCGCCGAAGGTCAGTCGGCCGCCGCCCTGCTGTATGGCCACGCCCACCACCACGCGCGCGTACCGGGGCGCGAGGCGGTTCAGCTCCAGGGTCATGGCCTCGTCGTATCCGAAGCCCTGTCCCGTACGGCTGTCACGGCTGAGGGTGATCGTGCCGTCGGGGGAGCGACTGCCGAAGTGCACCAGATAGTCGGGCGAGCCGTAGGGATCGTCCGTCGTGTACACCCCGGCGATGATGTCCAGGTCGTGCGCCGAGGCGCCGATCGGACTCGGATCCCACTTGAGCGTCACCTCGACCTTGCCGACCCCCTTGTTGAGTCCGCTCACCGTGAATCCCCTCTCCGTGTACGACTTGCGTCGCCGGTCAGACCAACTGCCCGTGGTCGCGGGCAGGTTGTTCATGGTGTCATGCGCGGTCGATGGGGTGTGGGGTGCCGAGGAGCCGGCCGTACCTGCGGCAGTGCACTCCTCCGTAGTCTGACGGCGGCCCTGTCCCGCCCCGTACGATGGCGCGGTGCTGGTCAAGTGGATTCGCTGCACCGTGGTGGACCGTAGGGGGTTCGAGCGGGGACAGCGGAAATGGGCGGGGCTGCTCGGTGAGCCGGGATTCCGGGGACAGGGCGGAGGATGGAGCCGGGCACGGCCGGATGTCGCCCATGTCTTCGCCTTCTGGGAGAGCCGCGCGTTCTACGACTCCTTCATGGCGCGCTCGCACGACCGGCTCGCCACCGCGCAGTCGGGCACGTTCAGGAACGCCCAGGTCAAGCTCTTCGACCACCGCTTCGACGTGAAGACGGGATTCGAGCCGAAGTTCACCGACGCCGATGTGGCGAGGGTGGCGCACTGCCGGGTCCACGAGGACCGGGTCGAGCACTTCGCGTTGATGCAGGAGAAGGTGTGGAATCCGGCGATGGCCGGTTCCCCCGGGATGCTGCGCGGCGTGTTCGGCGAGGCGCCGGGCAACGAGTTCGTGGTGCTGTCGATGTGGCGTTCCGCCGCCGAGCACGGCAAGTACCGGGTCGAGCGCGTCGAACGGCTCGGGCTGCGGGCCCAGACCGAGGCCGACGTGGCGGCGCTCAGCGGCGACGTGGTGCAGCTCGAGCCGTCCTGGACGGTCTGATCACTCCCCGGCGGCCTGCTCCTGGCCGCCGGCTTCCGTTCGCCGTACGAACGCGCCCGCGGTGACCGCGGCGACTGCCGCCCGGGCCGCCTGGTCGGCCGTGGCGGTGTCTGGCGGCTCGCGGGTGACGAACAGGCGCAGGAACAGCGGCGCGGAGACGGCGCGGACGACCGCGCCGGCGTCCGTGCCCACGGGCGCCTCGCCACGGGCCGATGCCCGCTCGACGACCGCCTCGCAGCGGGTGAACCGCTCGGTGTAGAAGGCCCGCAGCGCTTCGGCGGCGCGCTCGGACTGGAAGGCGGCGCCGACGAACGCGGTGGGGGCCGCCGCGGCGCCTTGGTCGGCGAAGGCATCGACCACCTCGCGGGCGAGCGCCCGCAGATCGCCGTCGAGGCTTCCGGTGTCGGGGGGCGTCCAGCTGTCCTCGCCCGCGAGGTCGAGGGCGTCCGCGAGCAGCCCTTCGACGCTGCCCCAGCGGCGGTAGAGCGTCGTCTTGTGCACGCCGGAGTGCTCCGCCACGTACTCGACGGTCAGGGCCGGATAGCCGTGCTCGGCCAGGCCCGTGAGAACCGCGTCGCGCACGGCGGCCCGGGTGCGTGCCGTGCGGCCGCCGGGGCGCCTGCTGCCCGGGGCGGGCGCCTGCTCCCCTTCGATCGGTGCATTCAATTGCTACTCCCGTTGCGTTAGTGGGTCGAGTGTGCCACACTCCTCGTAACGCGACTCCGGTTGCGTTTGTTGGCCGGGGGTGCGTGCCGCTCTGTCCCGGCCTGTTCCGTTCGTTCCAGCTCATCACCGGAGGCGCCCTTGCCCACACAGCTCTCTCTGCATGACGTGACCGTGTCCCGCGGCGAACGGCTGCTGCTCGACCGGATCTCGCTCACCGTGCGCCCTGGTGAACGGATCGGGATCGTGGGGGAGAACGGGGCGGGGAAGACCACCCTGCTCCGCCTGCTCGCCGGACTCGAAGCGCCCGACGAGGGCGAGGTCGTCACCGTGGCCGACGGCGGTACGGGACTGCTGGCACAGACACCGCGGCTGTCCGGGGACCACACCGTCGCCGACGCGATCGACGACTCCCTGGCGGAGCTCCGCACCATGGAGCGGCGACTCAGGGAGTTCGAGGCGGAGCTCGGCACCGCCGACGGAAGCGCGCTCGACGCATACGGGGAACTGCTGACCAGGTATGAACTGCGAGGCGGGTACGAAGCGGACGCTCGGGTCGACAAGGCCATGCACGGCCTCGGGCTCGCCACCATAGGCAGGGAACGCCGGCTCGGCAGCCTGTCGGGCGGTGAGCAGGCCCGGCTGGGCATCGCCTGCGCGGTCGCCGCCGCACCCGAGGTGCTGCTTCTCGACGAGCCGACCAACCACCTCGACGAACAGGCCCTCGGCTGGCTGGAGGAGGCACTGTCGGCGCACCGGGGCACCGTCGTGGCCGTCTCCCACGACAGGGTCTTCCTGGAGAGGGTGGCCACCGCCGTCCTCGAGGTGGACGCCGAGCGCCGCACGGTCGTCCGGTACGGCGACGGCTACGCCGGATTCAGGTCCGGGCGGGCGGCCGCGCGACAGCGCTGGGAGCAGGCGTACGAGGAGTGGAGCGAGGAGACGGCGCGGCTCGAGGCGTACGCCACGACCACCGCGCACGGCGTCGCCGCCGGACGCTCCATCAAGGACAACAACAAGATGGCCTACGACCGGGCGGGCGGCCGGGTCCAGGCGTCCGTCTCCGGGCGGGTGCGCAATGCCCAGGAGCGCCTGCGCCGCCTCCGGGCCGAACCGGTGGCCAAGCCTCCGCGCCCGCTCACGTTCGCCGCGCGGCCGGTCGCCGGGGGCGCCCAGGGAGACCTGGTCACGCTGACCGGTGTGCGCGTCGCCGACCCGCTGACCATCGACCGGCTGACCGTACGGGCGGGGGAGAAGCTCCTGATCCACGGAGGCAACGGCGCGGGCAAGTCCACGCTGCTCCGTGTCATGGCGGGATTGGCCGAGCCGGAGGCTGGGGAGGTGCGCCGAAGTGGGCGCATCGGGTACCTCGCCCAGGAGATACCCGCCCACCGGCCGGCGGAGCGGGTCCTCACCGCCTTCGGGCGAGGGCTGGCGCTCACCGAGGACGAGCAGGCCGAACTGCTCCTGTCGTACGGCCTGTTCCGCCCGGCGGACCTCCTGGTGCCCGTCGGCAGCCTCTCCGCGGGGCAGCGTCGCAGACTCGCCCTCGCCCGCCTGCTGGCCCGCCCGGCCGACCTGCTGCTCCTCGACGAGCCGGCCAACCATCTCGCCCTCGGCCTCGTCGAAGAGTTGGAGGAGGCGCTGGAGCAGTGGACCGGGGCTCTGGTCGTGGTCTCCCACGACCGGCAGTCGCGCCGTCGGTTCACCGGCCGGATACGCCGGATGGACTCCGGACGCCTCCTCGGCTGAGCCCGTCCGGAGCGGGCGATCTAGGGTCATGGCATGGCACGACCGCGGCGCATCGTTCTCGTACGGCACGGAGAGTCCGAGGGCAATGCCGACGACACGGTGTACGAACGGGAACCGGACCATGCGCTCAGGCTCACCGAGACCGGTCTACGGCAGGCGGAGGAGACGGGGGAGCGGCTTCGGGAACTCTTCGGGGAGGAGCAGATCAGCGTCTATGTGTCGCCGTACCGCCGGACCCACGAGACGTTCAGGGCCTTCCGCCTCGATCCCGGGCAGGTGCGCGTACGCGAGGAGCCGCGGCTGCGGGAACAGGACTGGGGAAACTGGCAGGACAGGGACGACGTACGGCTGCAGAAGGCGTACCGCGACGCCTACGGCCACTTCTTCTACCGCTTCGCCCAGGGCGAGTCGGGGGCAGATGTGTACGACCGGGTCGGAGCGTTCCTGGAGAGTCTGTACCGCAGCTTCGAGGCGCCCGACCATCCGCCCAACGTGCTGCTGGTGACCCACGGACTGACCATGCGCCTGTTCTGTATGCGCTGGTTCCATTGGACGGTCGCCGATTTCGAGTCCTTGTCCAACCCGGGCAACGCCGAGACGCGGACCCTGCTGCTCGGCGAGGACGGCCGATACCGCCTGGACCGGCCGTTCGAACGCTGGCGTACCCCGGAACCGTACGGCCACACCGGATAGAGTGGCAGGGCGATGACCGCTGACTCCTCTCTCGACCGGCGCTTCGACCGCGCCCTGGCCAGCCTTCGAGGGCTGGCCGTGGGAGACGCCCTGGGCTCCCAGTACTTCGTCCCCGCCAACTATCCGCTGCTCAAACGACGTGAAGTGCCGTCGGGACCGTGGCAGTGGACCGACGACACCGAGATGGCCTGCTCCGTTCTGGCCGTGCTCGCGCACCACAACCGGATCGACCAGGACGCGCTCGCGCAGGCGTTCGCCGAGCACCATGACTTCGACCGGGGCTACGGACCCGCGGTCAACCGGATGCTCCGGCTGATCAGGGAGGGCGGCGACTGGCGTGAGCTGGCCGCGGCGCTCTTCAACGGTCAGGGGTCGTGGGGGAACGGGGCCGCGATGAGGATCGCCCCGCTCGGCGCCTGGTACGCCGACGACCCCGAGCAGGCGACCCATCAGGCCGAGATCTCCGCGTACACCACGCACCAGCACCGCGAGGCCGTGGTCGGCGCGATGGCCGTGGCCGCCGCTGCCGCGCTCGCCGCGGATCCGGCCGGGCCGCCCACCCCCACCGCCCTCCTGGTCGGCGTGATCGCGCTCGTCCCGCGCAGTGCCGTCGGCGCGGGGCTGCGCCGGGCCCGCGACATGCTCGACTACGGCGACGCGGCGACGGTGGCCGCTGTCCTGGGCAGCGGTCGCCGTACCAGCGCGCACGACACCGTGCCGTACGCGCTCTGGTCGGCCGCCCGTGGCCTCGACGACTACGAGCGGGTCTTCTGGACGACCGCGCAGGTGGGCGGCGATGTCGACACCACCTGTGCGATCGCCGGCGGTGTCGTGGCCTCCGCCACGACCGGCATGCCTCCCGCCGCCTGGCTGGACCAGACCGAGGAGCTGCCCGACTGGCTTCCGGCCGCCGTCAGCCCCTGACGACGGTCCGCCCTGCCCGGCGAGGAGCATCCGCCGAGTCGCCGGGCAGGCGGATCTGAAGCCTCGGCCAGGACGAGTGTCACGGTCCTGCCACAGCACCGACTCGCTGGGGTCGAATACCCGAGGGCACGGTTAGAGTCAGCCACTCCCAAGCGCTGATCATGAAGAGAGAGCGCCCACGAGACACCCGGACGCAGGCCCTCCGCCCCCATGGCCCCGTTTGCGGACCGGGTCGGGAGGGGGTCCCGTGTCCGACACATCGTCCGCACCACCACCGAAGGACAGCACTCCTTCACCAGAGGGCAGCGCTCCTCCACCGAAGAGCGGTGCCGCGTCCGAGCCGGCGCCCGCCGCACCGGCGGCCTCGCCCGGCGCCGTACCACCCGTACCACCACAACCCCGCGCCCAGGCGTCCGCCGGGCGGCCGGGAGGGCAGAGGCCCCAGCATCCCTGGGCGCCACCGACGCCTCCGAGCGACAGTTGGTCGACCGGACTGCGTCCCGCCGCGCCGGCCCGGGCCACCACCACGACCCTGGCGGCCATCGCGGCCACCGCGCTTCTCAGCGCCCTGCTGCTCGGCGACGGCCTGGGCCTGAATCTGGTGCTCGTCGCCGTTCCGGCCGTGGCCGCCGCGTCCTTCGCGGCGCGGGCGGCGGGCCGCCGCCTTCGCCCCTGGACGCTGATCTGGGCGATCGGGGGACTCGCCCTCCTCGGCATCCCCGCGCTGCGGGACGCCGGCTGGCCGACCTTCCTCGCGATCGTCACCGCGCTGGTGCTGACCTCCTTCGCCCTGCACGGCGGCCGCGGCTGGCCGAGCATGCTGTTCGGCCCCATCGGTCTGATCGACTCGCTGGGCTCCGGCACCACCTGGGCCTGGCGAGGGCTGCGTGACCGGGCCGATGGTTCCCGCGGCCGATGGGGACCGGTCGTGCGTACGGTCGGAGTGGCCGTCGCCCTTCTCGTCGTCTTCGGCGCGCTGTTCGCGGGCGCCGACGCGGCCTTCGCCGATCTGCTCGGCTCGCTGATCCCCGACTTCTCGCCGGCCCAGGTGCCGTGGCGGCTCTCGTTCTTCCTACTCGGTCTCTTCGGCGCGATCGCCCTCGCCCGTACCGCCGCCGCTCCGCTGCGCTGGGACCGTATGGTCATCCGTCCCGGCCGGGCGCGGGCGCGCATGGAGTGGGCCGCTCCGCTCATCGTCCTGAACCTGCTCTTCGCGGCCTTCAACGCGGTGCAACTCACGGTCCTCTTCGGCGGATACGACAAGGTGCTGGAAGAGACCAGCCTGACCTACTCCCAGTACGCGCGAGAGGGCTTCTGGCAGCTCCTGACGGCCACTCTGCTCACCCTCGTGGTCATCGGGCTCGCCCTGCGGTGGGCGCCGCGCGCGGGGGCCCGCGACCGGACCCTCGTGCGCGCCGTGCTCGGCACCCTGTGTGTCCTCACGCTGGTCGTGGTCGCCTCCGCACTGCGCAGGATGGACCTGTACGTGGACGCGTACGGGCTCACCCGGCTGCGCATCTCGGTGGCCGCGATGGAGATCTGGCTGGGTCTGGCCATCGTGTTGATCATGGCCGCGGGGATCTTCGGCGCGCGCCTGCTGCCGCGGGCGCTGGCGGCGAGTGCCGCGGCGGCCGTGCTGGCCTTCGGCCTGGCCTCGCCCGACGCGATCGTCGCCGAGAACAACGTCGAGCGGTACGACCGCCTCGACAAGATCGATGTCCCCTACCTCGCAGGGCTCTCCGCCGACGCCGTGCCCGCGCTCGATCGGCTGCCCGAGCCGCAACGTTCCTGCGCCCTGATGGACATCGAGAAGCGACTGCGCGCCGACGACGGAGGGTGGTTCGCCACCAGCTGGTCGGAGGCGACGGCCCGCTCGATCCTGGCGGAGCGCGGGGTCGAGCGGTCCTCGGCGGAGTGCGACGGGCCGAGCAGGGAAGAGGACTACGACCCGGACGCGGACGACGATCCGTACAGCATCCCCTGAGTCCGCTCGCCCCTCCATCGGACCAACCACTGGCTCTGCCCCCTCCCCCCGGCGGCGCGCGGGGGGAGGGGGCAGAGCACGAACGTCCCGAGGTGCTCTAGGCGACCGGGCCCGCGGCCTCGGCCTTGCCGCTGAGCGCCTCCAGATCGCTCTTGCGCACCCGGATCACCGCTACCGCCGTGATCAGCGCGAGCGCCACCATGCCGACCGCTGCCGTGAAGGCGGTCGAGATGCCGGAGGTCAGCACTTCGTGGCCCCAGGGGGCCGGCAGCTCCTTCGTCGCCGCGAACTCCGCCTGCTGCTGCGGAGACGCGCCGGCGAGGAAGGACGGCACCTGCTTCTCGGCTTCGTTGCGGCTGGCGGTGCCGAACACCGTGACAAGGATGGAGAGCCCCAGCGAACCACCCACCTGCTGCGTCGCGTTGAGCAGCCCGGATGCCGCGCCGGCCTCGTGCTGCGCCACACCGGAGACGGCGGTGAGTGTGAGGGTCACGAAGTTCAGGCCCATGCCGAAGCCGAACAGCACCATCGGGCCGAGAACACCGCTGACGTACGAACTGTCCGGAGTGATGAACGTCTGCCAGAACAGCCCGAGCCCGGTGATCGCGGAGCCCGCCACCATGAAGGGCTTCGGGCCGAGGACCGGCAGCAGGCGCTGGGAGAGCCCCGCACCCGTCACGATCGCGACCGTCACCGGGAGGAAGGCGAGTCCCGACCGGATCGGGCTGTAGCCCAGGACGTTCTGCACGAAGAGAACGATGAAGAAGAACATCCCGAACATGGCCGCGGCCAGGCTGAGCATGATGACGTAAGTGCCCGAACGGTTGCGGTCGGCGAACATCCGCAGCGGAGTGATGGGCTCCCGCGCCCTCGACTCGACGATCGCGAAGGCCGCGAGCAGGATCACCGCCGCGACGAAGGAGCCGATCGTGAGCGGATCGCGCCAGCCCTCCTCGGATGCACGGATGAAGCCGTACACCAGCGAGGCCATGCCGAGGGTCGAGGTCAGGGCGCCCGCGATGTCGAACCGGCCGGGGTGCCGCTCGGACTCGTTGATGTACCGCGGTGTCAGGAAGGCGATCAGCAGGCCGATCGGCACGTTCACGAACAGGACCCAGCGCCAGTCGAGCCACTCGGTGAGCATGCCGCCGGCCAGCAGACCGATCGCGCCGCCACCGGCGGAGACCGCGGCGAAGACCCCGAGCGCCCGGTTCCGCTCCGGACCTTCGGGGAAGGTCGTCGTGATCAGCGCGAGCGAGGTCGGCGAGGCGATCGCGCCGCCGACGCCCTGGAGCGCCCGTGCGGCGAGGAGATGCCAGGGCTCCTGGGCGAAGCCGCCGAGCAGCGAGGCGAAGGTGAAGAGCAGGATGCCGGCGAGAAAGACGCGGCGGCGACCCAGGATGTCGCCGGCCCTGCCGCCGAGCAGGAGAAGGCCACCGAAGGTGAGCGTGTAGGCGCTGAGAACCCACGACAGATCGGTGGTGGAGAAGGAGAGCGCGTCCTGGATGTGTGGCAGTGCGATGTTCACGATCGTGGCGTCGAGCACGACCATCAGCTGGCAGGCGGCGATCACGGTGAGGGCGATTCCCGGTCGCCCCTGCCGGGCCGAGCCCGGCGTGGTCCGCGTGTCCACTGGAGATGTTGTCACTATGGATCCCCCCACGGAGAATTAGTGAACGCACCCGTTCACTGTCTTCAACGGTAGTGAGTCCCCCTCAGTGAACGCAACCGTTCACTGTGCGCTGCCGGCAGCCTCAATCCGCCCCAAGGAAGAGTCCCCGATGGTTACTTCGCGCTCCGCGGCCGCCGCTCGGTCGCAGGGGGCGTCGCCGCGACGCCGTGGTCCGGTACTGGAACGAGCCATTCTGGAGGCCGCGCTCGATCAGCTGAGTACGGTCGGCTGGAACGGCCTGACCATGGAGGGCGTCGCGGTCGGCGCCCAGACGGGCAAGGCCGCCGTGTACCGGCGCTGGCCGTCGAAGGAGGATCTGGTCGCCGACGCGCTCCAGGCCGGACTGCCGACGCTCGACGAGGCGCCGGACCACGGGAGCGTGCGTGAGGATCTCTACCAGTTGTGCCGGCGGATCCGGGCTGCGATGTACTCGAAGCCCGGATTCGCCCTGCGATCCGTCATTCACGAATGCGACAGCGAGACCGCCGAGCGTCTGCACGGGCTGATCGTGACCGGCGTGATCGAGCCCTCCGCCCGTCTCCTCCGGGAGGTGGTACGGCGGGGGATCCGGCGCGGTGACGTGCGGGCCGACGCCACTGGTGACCTGCTCTTCGACGTCATTCCGGCGATGATGATGTACCGCTCGAAGATGTGCGCCAGCGAATGGACGGACGCCGAGATCGCCGCGATGATCGATCAGATCATGGTGCCGCTCCTTCGCTCGCCGAGCTCGTGAACCGCCTTTCCGTGGCGGCTTCGGACATCCGATGGGAATCCGGGTATCGCGGGCGGTCCCCATCGGCGTAATCTGTCTGGCGCCATGCCGTACGAACCACCCACCCACAGCGTCGAGCGATCGCTCCGAGCCACCACCGGCGCCAAGATCGTTGCCGGGGTCGACGAGGTCGGACGCGGGGCATGGGCCGGCCCGGTCACGGTCTGCGCGGCCGTCACGGGTCTGCGCCGGCCCCCCGAGGGGCTCACCGACTCCAAGCTCATCACCCCCAAGCGCCGAACGGCCCTGGCCGCGGAACTGGAGAAGTGGGTCACCGCCTACGCGCTCGGGCACGCCTCTCCCCAGGAGATCGACGAGCTCGGGATGACCGCGGCGCTCCGGCTGGCGGCCGTGCGCGCGCTGGACGCCCTGCCCGTACGGCCGGACGCGGTGATACTCGACGGCAAGCACGACTACCTCGGCAGCCCGTGGAAGGTGCGCACGGTGATCAAGGGCGACCAGTCCTGCATCGCCGTCGCGGCGGCCTCGGTCATCGCCAAGGTCCGGCGCGACGCGATGATGGCCGAGCTGGAGAGCGAGGCCCAGGAGTGCGCGGTCTTCGGCTTCGGCGCCAACGCGGGCTACCCTTCGCCGGTCCACAAGGCTGCCCTGGAGGAGCGGGGGCCCACCCCGTACCACCGGCTCTCCTGGTCGTATCTCGACGCGCTGCCCCAGTGGCGGCACCTCAAGAAGGTCCGCATCTCCGCCGAGGCGGTCGCACTGGAAAGCGGGGGCCAACTCGGCTTCGACTTCTGAACTTCCCGGCAGCGCCGTCTCGGCAGCCGGGTCGCACGATTGTGCCCACCCGCCGGAGCCTCGCGCACCGGCGTTTGATAGACATCCACCCATGCCTCTCATCCCCGAGGAGCCTCAGATTCACGAGAGTGCCCAGGGTCCCCGCGCCATGGCCGCCGGCCACCCCGCGCCGACCCCTCGTCCCGTACCCGGTCCGCGCTCGGCGGCCTCGCCGCGTCCAGGGCGTCCCGGCCCCGCACCGGCCAGGCCCGCGCCGCCGGCGCAGCGCCCGCACCCCGGTGCCGGGCAGTCCCCGTCACCCCGTCCGGAGAATCGTTCCGAACAGCGGTCCGGCCCGCAGATCCAGCTGATCCCCGCTCCGGTCGACGGCGCGCTCGACGCCGCCGAAGAGGCCGTGGATCTGCTTCTGGATACCGGCCGCCCGCCCGGCGACATCCTCGTCCTCACCACCGGTGAGCAGCACCCGTGGGCGGCGCACGAGCTGTCCTTCGGCGATGCCGCCTACTGGGCCCAGCAGGACGCCCGCGACGACGTGTTCTTCGCGGACGCCGCCGCTGTGGAGCGAGCCGCCGCGCGACCCGTGGTCGTCGTGGCGGTCAACGGCGGAGCCGATGACGCCGCCGCACGCGCCCTGCCCCTGGCGATGGGACGCGCGACCGCGCTGCTCGTCGTCTGCGGTGACCCGCAGCGCATCAACGCCGTGCTCGGCGCGGGTGTCTGAGGCGGAGTACTTCTCGCGGTCCTGACCCGGCTGCCCCGTGCGGGCGGCCGGGCCGTGGTCCCGCGGGTCCCGCGCACCGGCGCGGGGGCCGTCGCGTCAGCGTGCCGCCGTCCTGCGCAGCAGCTCGGAGGCTCCGCCCGCGGTACGCGGAGTCAGGACGCCGAACTCGGAGACGTCGCCCAAGGCGGTCGGACGTGAATCGGAGCCGGGTTGCCGTCCACCGCGGCCCTCGCCGAGCACCTGCCAACCACCGCGGGTCAGCGTGATGTACGCGCCACAGCGCAGCCCGTGGAGCGTGCAGGCATCGCGCAGTCCCCACATCCAGGCGCCGTCCTCCTCGGTCCATCGCTCGTCGCCGTCACGGCAGTAGAGCAGTACGGCCGTCCGCACGGGGGTCCGGCGCCGCAGGTCGTGCGGGATGACCCGGCGCAGATGCGCGAGGAGGGCGTTCCGGAACTCCCAGCCGTCCGCGGGGACGGCGCGACGGGTGAACGACGCACTGGCGGCGAGCCGTTCCTCGTGGTCGAGGACGGCGACGACGGCGGTCGAGGGCGCCGGCCGATGGCGGGTGTGCAGACCGCTCACGACTTCGCGAGGATTGCGGAGCAGCGGGATCCCGGCGGCGGCCCACTCGGACGGTTCCAGTATCCGGGCGAGGCGGCTGGCGGACTCGGACGGCGAGTTGATCGAGGTGGCTGCGGACGGAGCGAATCCGAAGGTCACGGTCCTCCCTTCGGATACGCGCCCGCTGGCGGGCAGGGTCGAGTGAGGGCGCGCCACAGCACAGTCCTTCCGGACCACGTACAAGGGCTGTGCGGGGCGGGGTCTCAATTCTTGCGGGCCTGTGCGCGGGCGGCAACGAGCAATTGAGGCAGCTGACTGGAATGCGCCGGTATGACACTCATATCCCTGCCCAGCCACCCAGTGTTCACTCCCCGTTTCACCCCTGGACGGCAAGCACCAGCGGAAACACGCCTTCCGCTCCCGCCCGGCGCAGCAGCCGGGCCGAGACGGCGAGGGTCCAGCCGCTGTCCGACAGGTCGTCAACCAACAGCACCGGACCACCGGCCGAGGCCAGCCGCTCGGCCAGTGCCGGGGGAACCGTCAGTGCCTGATGGAGCCCCACCACCCGCTGGGCGCTGTTCGTTCGTGAGATCCGCAGATCCTCCGCCTCCGGCACGTACTCGACCGCTCCCAGCAGCGGCATCCTGCCGATCTCCGCGATCCGCCGACCCAGCGAGCCGACCAGGTTCGGCCTGTTGCGCGAGGCGATCGTGACCACGCCGGCGGGCCGGGAGGGAGCGTCCGGCGCACCGGAGGCCCAACCCCCCGGGCCCTTGGCCCAGTCGGCGAGCACGCGGACCACCGCCTGCACCACATCGTCCGGAACCGGACCATCGGGCGCGCGCTCCGAGAACATCGGACGCAGCCGGTTTCCCCAGCCGATGTCCGACAGCCGTCCGAGCGCCCGCCCGGCGGACGACTGCTCGCCCGCCGGGATACGGCCCTTCAGATCGACACCGACCGCCGTGAGTCCGGTCGGCCACATCTTGCGCGGCTCCACGTCCACACCCGGCCGGCCCAGCTCGCCCTTGGCGGCATCGAGCGCGGCATCGGTCACCTTCGGGTCGAACCGGGACCCCGAGCAGTTGTCGCAGCGGCCGCACGGGGCGGCCTCCTCGTCGTCCAACTGGCGTCGCAGGAACTCCATCCGACAGCCCGTCGCCGCCACGTACTCACGCATCGCCTGCTGCTCGGCCGCCCGCTGACGGGCTACCCAGGCATACCGCTCGGAGTCGTACACCCACGGCTGTCCCGTGCTCGTCCAGCCGCCCTTCACCCGGTGCACGGCACCGTCCACGTCCAGGACCTTGAGCATCGTCTCCAGTCGGGTCCGCCGCAGTTCGACCAGGGGCTCAAGAGCCGGCAGGGAGAGCGGTCGCTCCGCATGCGCCAGTACGTCCAGAGTGCGGCGCACCTGCTCCTCCGGCGGGAAGGCGACCGACGCGAAGTACTGCCAGATCGCCTCGTCCTCCTTGCCCGGCAGCAGCAGCACCTCCGCGTGCTCCACCCCGCGCCCGGCACGGCCCACCTGCTGGTAGTACGCGATCGGCGAGGACGGCGAACCGAGGTGCACCACGAAGCCCAGGTCCGGCTTGTCGAACCCCATGCCCAGGGCGGATGTCGCCACCAGCGCCTTGACCCGGTTCGCCTGCAGGTCCTCCTCCGCCTGCTGCCGGTCCGCGTTCTCCGTACGGCCCGTGTACGAGGACACCGTGTGCCCGCACTGGCGGAGATAGGTGGTGACCTCCTCGGCGGCCGCGACCGTGAGCGTGTAGATGATCCCGGATCCGGGAAGATCGCCGAGGTGGTCGGCCAGCCAGGCCAGCCGGTGCGCGGCGTCGGGCAGTTGGACCACACCGAGGCTCAGGCTCTCCCGGTCGAGCGGGCCACGCAGCACCAGCGCGTCCGTCCCCGCTCCCGTTCCGAGCTGCTCGGCGACGTCCGCCGTCACACGGGCGTTGGCCGTCGCCGTCGTGGCGAGCACCGGGACGCCGGCGGGCAGCTCCGCCAGCATCGTGCGCAGACGGCGGTAGTCGGGCCGGAAGTCGTGGCCCCAGTCGGAGATGCAGTGTGCCTCGTCGACCACGAGCAGACCCGTGGCGGCGGCGAGCCGGGGAAGGACCTCGTCGCGGAAGTCCGGGTTGTTGAGCCGCTCGGGGCTGACCAGCAGCACGTCCACCTCGCCGGCGGCCACCTCCCGCTGGACGGTCTCCCACTCCTCCGTGTTCGACGAGTTGATCGTGCGGGCACGGATACCGGCGCGGGCCGCGGCCTCCACCTGGTTGCGCATCAGCGCGAGGAGCGGGGAGACGATCACCGTGGGACCGCTGCCGGCCTCGCGCAGCAGGGACGTCGCCACGAAGTACACCGCGGACTTGCCCCACCCGGTCCGCTGGACCACCAGCGCCCGTCGCTTGTCCGCGACGAGCGCCTCGATGGCCCGCCACTGGTCCTCCCGCAGTCTCGCCGCGCCGGTCGGGTCCCCGACGAGACGGGCGAGTACGGCATCGGCGGTGGTTCGGAGGCCCGCGCGGTCGGCGAGACGGTCTGCGTTGGTCATGCCCCCATGCAACCCGATGGGTAGGACATTGCGCGAACGAGCCGCGAAACCTGTGGACAACCCGGATTCGACGCCCGCCGGGAGTTATCCACAGGGGTTTCGCGGTCGGGGCCGACCGCGAGACCGTCGTGACCATGAACACGAACCCGCACGAATCCCGTGGATCGACCGAATCGCAGCAGATCACCCTGCGCGGCCCAGCCGAACTGGCCGACGCCCTCCCCTTCATGCTGGGCTTCCATCCCACCGACTCCGTCGTCCTCGTGGCCCTCCACGGCGAGCACGGCCGCTTCGGCGGCAGGGTCAGGCTCGGCATCCCGCGCTCGGCGAAGGAGTGGCCCTCGACGGCGGAACACCTCGCGGAGTGCCTCGTCGAGGGCTGCACCCGGCGCGGGACCCGCCCGGACGGCATCGTCGTCTTCCTCTGCCAGGACCCCGCGCCCGGTGAGACCGGCCGCCACGTGATGGAGCGACTGCGTCCCTTCGCCCAGCGGCTGCGTACGGCCTGCGGCGAGCTCGACATTCCCGTCTACGAAGTCCTCTGCATCTCCGACGGTCTCTACTTCTCGTACGTCTGTCCCGACACCCGCTGCTGCCCGCCCGACGGCACTCCGCTCGCCCTGACCGGTACGTCGGTCATGGCGGCATCGGCCGCCTACGCCGGGATCCAGGTGAGGGGATCCCTGCGTGACATGGAGGCGCGGCTCAAGCCGCGGGCGTCGCTCGATGACGAGCGGCAGCGCAAGGCCCTGAACGAGGCCGCGTCCGTGATCGTCCCCAGGATCCTCGACGACCCGCCGGGCCCGGGCAGGGAAGACGTCAGGGACAAGACGCTCACGCTCGCCCGGGAGATGCTGAGGCGGTACGGCGGGCAGTCCGGGGCGACCGAAGGACCGGCACCGGCATCCGTGGCCGACCGGGCGCGCGGCACGGGAGCCATGGAGCGGGACGCGGCCGACGACGCACTGATCGACCCCGACGAGGCCGCGGCACTGATTCTCGGGCTGCAGGACCGTGACACCCGGGACCGGGCCGCCGAGTGGATGGAAGGCCCGGAGGGCGCGGCGGCCCTGCGGCTCTGGGGGGTGCTGGCCCGGCGGTGCGTGGAGCCCTTCGGCGACTACGCGGCGGCGCCGCTGACCCTCGCCGGCTGGGTGGCCTGGTCCACCGGCGACGAACCGGCCGCCCGGGTCGCCCTGGGCCTCGCTCTGGACGCCGATCCCGACTATGTCTTCGCCCGCCTGCTGCACCAGGCATGCAACGACGGGCTCGATCCCGAGTCGCTGCGCAGCTGTCTGCGCCAGGAGCGGGAGTCGAGGGCGGCGGCGGCCGTCGAGGCCCGCGTCGGGGCGCGCCGGGCCAATTCGCGGGGCGCCCGTCCGCAGGCGGCCAGGAAGGGCGGACGCACCGCCGGAACCCGCCCCGGCAAGTCCTCCCCGAAGCCGTCGCGGGACGCCGCGGCCAGGCGCACCGGACAGCGGGGGACGAGGAGCGGCCGATGACGCCCGTGACCAGGCCGCCCGCGGCGGCGTTCAGCTCTGTGGCGGAGCCCGACGACCCGTCCCGCCGACCGCATACCGGCAGTCCGGATCGCACAGAGAGCACCGCACACCACCCATGGCCTCCAGTTCCGTACCGGCCCCCGGACCCCCGGCCGGACCCGCGACCCTCGCCGGCCTCACCCTCCCGGGTGCCCCGCGGCCGAGTGAACTGCCCTCGGTGCACAGCGCGCTCATCTGCGTCGCCCTGCCCGCCCTCGTCATCTGTGCCGACCACGGACAGCTCACCGGACGCGGCCTCGAAGGGGTCTATCTGTCCGGGCGCAGACTCCTCTCCCGCTGTGTGCTGCGGGTGGCCGGACGCGAACCCATCGCGCTCCAGGGCAGGCGAGCCGCCGCCGACCGGGCCGTGTTCCTCGGAGCCCTGCGGACGTCGGGGGACAACGGACCCGACCCCGGGATCACCGTCGAGCGTTCGCGCGGCGCCGACGGAACCGAGCGGATCACTCTGCGCAGCTCCGTCACCCGGCCGTTGCGACTCCCGGTGGAGATCGCTCTCGGGACGGATCTCGCGGATCTGGGCGCGGTGGCGTCCGGGCGGCCGGGGCCCGAAATCTTCCCCAGCGTCCACGGCACCGGAATGCGCTGGACGGCGGACGACGGACGGTACGCGGCCGTCACCGCGGAACCGCCGCCCATGGACGCGCTGGCCGCTGCCGGGCTCCTGCGGTGGGAGATCGAGTTGGGCCCCGGAGCCACCAGCACCATCGAACTCAGGGTGCGCGCGGACCGGGCACCCCGGACCGCCCCCCTCCCGGCGCAGGGCGCGGCGCGGCCCGGCGGCGCCGTCCTCGCCGAGGCTCGTGCCGAGGGGGACGATCCTCGGATCGCGGAGCTGCTGCGGACTTCCGTGGACGATCTGCGGGCCCTCCTCCAACGCGACGCGGCCCACCCGGCGGACGTCCATCTCGCTGCCGGAGTGCCCTGGCGGTGCGGACCCGCCACCTCCGAAGCGCTCTGGGCAGCGCGCATGGCCCTGCCCCTCGGTACCCGGCTCGCCGCCACCACGCTCCGAACGCTGGCCCGGAGCCAGATCGGCGGAACCGGCCCGGTCGCGGGGCGCATCCCCGGCCCCCTCAGGGACGCGGGCCCCTACCTGCCGCCCCGCTGCACCGGCATCGAGGCCACCCTCGCCTTCCCCGCGGCCTTGGCCGAGGCCAGACGATGGGGGCTGCCCGAACAGGACCTCGAAGAACTGCTTCCCGCGGCGGAACGGTGCCTCCAGTGGCTGCGATCCGCCGCCGACCGGCACGGGTTCGTCCCGGACCCGGGGCCCTCCGGTCCCTGGCGGGCCGAGACTCAGGCCCATGCCCACCGAGCGGCCTTGCTCGGCGCCGACCTCCTCGACGCCTGCGGCCGACCGGGCGGGGATGCCTGGCGGGAGTGGGCGAGCACCCTGCGCGGGCGCTTCCGCGCGGAGTTCTGGCTCGACGACAGGTCCGGCGGCAGACCCGCCGCCGCCCGGGCGCCGGGCGGCGGGCCATGGACCCAGCTCGGAGGATGGGCGGCGCACCTCCTCGACACCGGCCTCCTGGGTGGCGGCCGGTACGGGCCAGGCCTGCTGGACCGGGCCGAGACCGAACAGCTGGCCCGGTTGCTCGGCACCCCGGCACTGGACTCCGGTTGGGGGCTGCGCAGCCTCGGTGCCAAGGAACCCGGCCACAACCCCTTCGGGCACAGGGCAGGAGCCGTACGCGTCCATGAAACGGCGGTCGCCGTGGCCGGGCTCGCCGCGGCGGGATACGAAAGGGAGGCCACGTCCCTGCTCCGTGGCGCCCTCGACGCGGCGGAGGCGTTCGGCCACCGCCTGCCCGAGATGTACGCGGGCGACCAGCGGACGGCCGGTGCTGTTCCGGTGCCGCACCCGGCGGCGTGCCGGCCGGCCGCCGTGGCCGCGGCCGCCGGAGTCCATCTGTTGGCGACCCTCGCCGGGATCCGGCCCGACGCGCCGGGCCGGACCGTGGCCCTGCACCCCGTCCGGTCGGCTCCGCTCGGCGCGGTACGACTGTCGGGGCTGCGGGTCGCGGGGGAGCCGTTCACCGTGAGGGTGAGCCGGCTCGGGCTCGGCATGGTCGAGGAGGCCGCCGACGGCCTCCAGCTGGGGGGCTGACCATGCGGGGCGGCAGCGCGAGGGAAGCCTTACGGGAGGGACAAGAAGTCATTGCCGATGCAGCGGAGGGGAGTGTTTATCGTCAGGAAGACGACTATGATCGCGGCATGTCTCCCTACGACCCGTCGGCCTTTCCGCCCTTTGCCGTCACCGTCGATCTGGTCGTGCTCACCGTGCGGCGCCACGCTCTGTGCGCCCTGGTCGTGAGACGGGGAGAAGCTCCGTTCCAGGGCCGGTGGGCGCTGCCCGGTGGATTCGTCCGGGCGGACGAGGACCTCGGCGCCGCGGCGGCGCGCGAGTTGGTGGAGGAGACGGGACTCTGCGTCCACGACCCGGGTGCCCCGGCGCCCATGCCGAGCAACGGCGCCCACCTCGAGCAGCTGGCCACCTATGGGGACCCGCAGCGTGACCCCCGGATGAGAGTGGTCAGCGTCGCCCATCTGGCGCTCGCCCCCGATCTGCCGGCGCCGCGCGCGGGCGGTGACGCGAACAGCGCACGCTGGGCCCCTGTCGAGGAAGTGCTCGGCAAGGACGGCTCCGTCGAGCGTGAGGAGGGGCAAGGGGAGCCGCTCGCGTTCGACCACGCGCAGATCCTCGCCGACGGAGTGGAGCGGGCCCGTTCCAAGATCGAGTACTCCTCGCTGGCCACTGCCTTCTGTCCGCCGGAGTTCACGGTCGGCGAGCTCAGGCGGGTGTACGAGGCCGTGTGGGGTGTCGTGCTCGACCCGCGCAACTTCCACCGGAAGGTGACGGGTACCCCCGGATTCCTCGTCCCCGCGGGGGGCACCACCACGCGCCAGGGCGGCCGTCCCGCGCAGCTCTTCCGTGCGGGTGGGGCGACTCTGCTCAACCCGCCCATGCTGCGTCCCGAGGTCTGACGAGCGGACTCGGGGACGACCCGAGACCCCAACCCTGCGCCAAAAGTCCGAAATGTAGCGTTATCTTGCTTCGATAGCCGCCCTGCCGCGGAGCGGTGTCACCTACCGCGAGAGAAGCGATGCTCCAGGCCATCGGACTCACCAGCAGCCCCCGCCGCGACCTCCCGCCCGCCGTGGACGATCTCACCTTCGACGCCAGGCCGGGGCAGGTCACCGCCCTTCTGGGCCCCGCCGGATCAGGCAAGACCACCACCTTGCGGCTGATGCTCGAACTCGAGCCCGGCCGCGGCGTCACGTACTTCCGCGGCCGCCCCCTCCATCGCATCGCGCACCCCGCCGGTGAGGTCGGCGTGCTGCTGGGGGACGTCCCGGGACACCCCTCGCGAACCATGCGCAGCCAGTTGCGGATGCTGTGCGCGGCGAGTGGTGTTCCCGCCTCCAGGGCCGACGAGATGCTCCGGGCCGTAGGACTCACCGGCCTCCCCGACCAGCGCATCGGCACCCTGCCGCGCGCGATGGACCGCCGACTCGGCCTCGCCTCCGCCCTGTTGGCCGATCCGCACGCACTCCTGCTCGACGAGCCCGGCGCCGGCCTCTCCGTACGGGACAAGGCCTGGCTGCATGAACTCCTGCGTGCCCACGCCGTGGAGGGCGGCACCGTCCTCTACACCACCGACGACCCGAAGGACGCGGCCCGCAACGCCGACCGGGTCGTCACCGTCGCCCACGGCCGCCTCGTCGCCGAGCAGGAGGTCGTCGACTTCGCCCGAACCCGGCTGCGGCCGCGGGTGGCCGTACGTACGCCCCATGCCGCACGGCTCGCCTCGGTCGTCACGCAGGAGGCGCGCGCCGCGCGCCGCACCGTCGAGGTGGTCACCGAGAAGGGCAATCGGCTCTCCGTCTACGGCAGCGACTGCGCCGCGATCGGCGAGACCGCGTTCCGGCACGGCGTGCTCATCCATCAACTCTCCGACGAGGTGGGCGACGCAGGTCCGCGCGACTCGTCCGAGCTCTCAGGCGACCCTTCGGTGGACGGCCGTGACCCCGGAACCGAAGGCCTCGCCGCCGTGCGTGAGTCCGAGCCGCCGGCGGAGCGGCGGCCGACCCGATCGCCGCTGCGCCCGCTCCGGTACGAGATCCGCAGACTGCTCGGCGTTCCGGCCACCCCACTCGTCGCGGCCGCGGTCCTGATCGCCTCCGTCGTGATCTCGGTGGTGCTCGCACGCAGCGGCCGGACACCGGTGCCTACCCTGCTCGCCGGCTGGCCCACGTTCTCCCCGCTGCCGCCCGCCGCCATCGGGGCGGGGCTGCTCGGCGCCTTCTCGTTCGCGGACGAGTACCGCTATCCGGCGCTCACCACCGGCCGCGGCGCGGTTCCCCGCCGTCTCGGACTGCTGCTCGCCAAGCTCACGGTCGCGGCCGCCGTCGCCGTGGTGCTGGCCGTGCTCGTCGTGGCCGCCGACCTGCAGACCCTTCGCCTCGTCTATGGCGGCGAGTTGGTTCCCGTACCGAAAAACTGGCCGACACTGTGTGCGAGTTGGCTCGGGCTGACCGTCGGCTGCGCCTGGGCCGGTGTGCTCGGGGCCGGGGTCTTCCGCGTCGCCGCGGCGGGTGTGGCGGCGGTCCTCGCGGTGCCGGTGATCCTCGCGCCCCTGCTGCAGAAGGCGACCTCCGGGCCCTCGGGCCGTCCGTTCTCGGGGCTCCCCGCCCGGCTGCGGGGTTTCGTCAGCATGGAGTGGCCGGCAGCGGCCGACCGCCGGCTGGAGGGGGTGTTGCGGGTGGTCGCCCAGCCCGTGGGGGTGGCGCTGGCGTTGTCGTTGACCGCCCTGCTCTGCGCCTATCTGTTCACCGGCCTGCGCCGCAAAGCGCGTTGGTGATCACTTCCGGATCGAAAGCTTCCGCTTCCTCGGCAACTCCCTTGAAAATGGCCAGCTATGTCCGATTAATCGTCAATTGTGTAGGGGGTGCCGATCACCCTTTCGTGTGCTTTTCACCAAAGACCTCAAGGGTCACGGGGGGCACGCCGACAAAGGATGCGTGAGTACCCTTGCGCACACCATGATGACCGCCGCCCGCCCCGTCGACTCCGGCCTCGGCGCCCCGGGCGATCTCGACCGCTACCCGTACGCGGAGGCGCCCGTCGCCGACCGTGTGGGGCCCTCCTCCTGGGAAGGGGTGGAGACGGACCTCGGCCGGGTCGGTCGTCGCACGGCCGGCAGCCGCGGCCGCGGCCTGCACGGCCAGCTCGTCCAGCAGCTGGGGCAGATGATCGTCTCCGGCGACCTCGGCGCCGACCGCCCGCTCGTTCCGGAGGAGATCGGTCAGCGCTTCGAGGTCTCCCGCACCGTCGTACGCGAGTCGCTGCGCGTCCTGGAGGCCAAGGGCCTGGTCAGTGCCCGCCCCAACGTCGGCACCAGGGTCAGGCCCGTCAGCGACTGGAACCTGCTGGACCCCGACATCATCGAGTGGCGCGCCTTCGGCCCGCAGCGCGACGACCAGCGCCGCGAGCTGAACGAGCTGCGCTGGACGATCGAACCGCTGGCCGCCCGGCTCGCCGCCGGTCACGGACGCGAGGACGTCCAGCAGCGGCTGGCCGACATGGTCGAGATCATGGGTCACGCCTACGCCCAGGGTGACGGCATCACCTTCTCCCGGGCCGACGTCGAGTTCCACTCCCTGCTGATCCAGCTCGCCGGGAACCGGATGCTGGAGCACCTCTCCGGCATCGTCGCCGCCGCACTCCAGGTCTCCGGCGGTCCGGTCACCGGCTGTGACCGTCCCGGCGAGCCCTGCCTGGCGCACCACGCGCGTATCGTCGACTGCCTCGCGACCGGGGACGCGCTGGGCGCCGAGACGGCCATGCGTCAGCTGCTGACCGTCCACCCCGAGGTGGAGCGCGTGGTGCCCGCCCCGCGTGAGCACTGACCCGCGGGCCACGGCCACGGGCGCGGAGCCGTACGCACCGCGTGTCGCCGACGCCGTGCGGAACCCGGGGATCACGACGTGTCCCCAGGGTTCCGCGGGGGCTGGGGCGGCGCGAATGTGCGACGAACGCCCGTTCTGGCCGCTTCGTCGCAAATGAGGTGTGACTCGGGCCACGCGGATTGGGCGTAACACTCCTCGAAGCCGTGCGATGACTTAAGAGGTGACAGCCGAGGAAGGAATACAGCAGCCGCGTGAGGCGCTGTGCAGTTCCCCGGTCCAGCCCGCGCCGTCGGCACATTCCCAGCCGATGGTCGTCGGCTCCGGCCCGATCCTGGGCGGGGCCGGAAGCCGTTTTCCATCGTTCCGAGAGGTTGTTCGTGTCGGCCAGCACATCCCGTACGCTCCCGCCGGAGATCGCCGAGTCCGAGTCTGTGATGGCGCTCATCGAGCGGGGAAAGGCTGATGGGCAGATCGCCGGCGATGACGTGCGTCGGGCCTTCGAGGCTGACCAGATTCCGCCAACCCAGTGGAAGAATGTTCTGCGCAGCCTCAACCAGATCCTCGAGGAAGAGGGTGTGACGCTGATGGTCAGTGCAGCGGAGTCGCCGAAGCGCGCCCGCAAGAGCGTCGCAGCGAAGAGCCCGGCCAAGCGCACCGCCACCAAGACCGTCACCGCCAAGACGACCGTGACGAAGACCGTCTCGGCCGCCACGGCGGCTCCGGCGGCCGAGAGCGCGGACCCGGCCGACGAGGCCGGAGCGCCGGCCAAGAAGGCGGCCGCGAAGAAGACCGCGGCCAAGAAGACGGTGGCGAAGAAGGCCACCGCCAAGAAGACGACGGCCAAGAAGACCGCTGCCAAGAAGGACGCCGACGAGGCCGTCGAGGGCGAGGAGCTCCTCGATGACGTCGCGCCCGGCAAGGGCGAGGACGAGGAGGCCGAAGGCGAGAACAAGGGCTTCGTCCTGTCCGACGAGGACGAGGACGACGCTCCGGCGCAGCAGGTCGCCGTCGCCGGTGCCACCGCCGACCCGGTCAAGGACTACCTGAAGCAGATCGGCAAGGTCCCGCTGCTCAACGCCGAGCAGGAGGTCGAGCTCGCCAAGCGCATCGAGGCCGGTCTGTTCGCCGAGGACAAGCTGGCCAACTCCGACAAGCTGGCGCCCAAGCTCAAGCGCGAGCTGGAGATCATCGCCGAGGACGGCCGCCGCGCCAAGAACCACCTCCTGGAGGCCAACCTCCGACTGGTGGTCTCGCTGGCCAAGCGCTACACCGGCCGCGGAATGCTCTTCCTGGACCTGATCCAGGAGGGCAACCTGGGTCTGATCCGCGCCGTCGAGAAGTTCGACTACACCAAGGGCTACAAGTTCTCCACGTACGCCACCTGGTGGATCCGTCAGGCGATCACCCGCGCCATGGCCGACCAGGCCCGCACCATCCGTATCCCGGTGCACATGGTCGAGGTCATCAACAAGCTCGCGCGCGTCCAGCGCCAGATGCTCCAGGACCTGGGCCGTGAGCCCACCCCGGAGGAGCTGGCCAAAGAACTCGACATGACCCCGGAGAAGGTCATCGAGGTCCAGAAGTACGGCCGCGAGCCGATCTCCCTCCACACCCCGCTGGGTGAGGACGGAGACAGCGAGTTCGGTGACCTCATCGAGGACTCCGAGGCGGTCGTCCCGGCCGACGCGGTCAGCTTCACGCTCCTCCAGGAGCAGCTGCACTCCGTTCTCGACACGCTCTCCGAGCGTGAGGCCGGCGTGGTCTCCATGCGCTTCGGTCTCACCGACGGCCAGCCGAAGACGCTGGACGAGATCGGCAAGGTCTACGGCGTCACGCGTGAGCGGATCCGCCAGATCGAGTCGAAGACGATGTCGAAGCTCCGCCACCCGTCCCGTTCGCAGGTCCTGCGCGACTACCTCGACTAGTCCGCGGTCGTACACACGCCGAAGGGCCCGGTTCCCCGAGAAGGGGGCCGGGCCCTTCGGCGTGCGGGGGTGCAGTACGGCGCCACCTGGACCACGCTGGGTGAACCGACATCTTCGGAGAGTCAGGAGGCTCTATGCGTCGCCCCATCGCCCGAGCAGTGACCACTGCCCTGGGCCTGATCTCGGCGGCGGCAGGCCCGTTCGCCGCCGCCGCTCCCGCGGCCGCCGACAGTGTCGTCGTCGGAGGGCAGGCCGCGAAGATCGCGGAGGCCCCGTGGGTCGTGGCGCTCTCCAGCCGTGACCGGTTCGGAGGTACGCGCGCGGGGCAGTTCTGCGGAGGCGTGGTGGTCGCGCCGACCCAGGTGCTCACCGCGGCCCACTGCCTCGGCAGGGAGGTCCTGGGCGGCGAGCCCTCGGACCTTCCCGACCTCAAGGTCATCGCGGGCCGCAGCGCCCTCAGTGGTCAGGGTGGACACGAGGTCCGGATCTCCGGTACCTGGACCAGTCCGGAGTACAACCCCACGACCAACGGCAACGATCTGGCCGTGCTGACGCTGGCGACCGCGCTGCCGCAGTCCTATGTGATCGAGGTGGCCCGCCCGGGCGACGAGGCCGAGACCCCCGGGACGGCGGCGGACGTCTACGGATGGGGGGACACGACGGGCAACGGCACCTATGCCTCGACGCTGCGCTCGGCGCGCGTGCAGGTGCTGCCCGACGCGTCATGCGAGCGGGCCTATCCGGGCGGCTTCGCAGCCGCGTACCGGGGCGAGACGATGCTGTGCGCCGGTGACCCGCAGGGCGGCAAGGACGCCTGCCAGGGGGACAGCGGAGGGCCGCTGGTGGCCGCTGGGCGGCTCATCGGGCTGGTGTCCTGGGGCAGTGGCTGCGGTCAGGCCGAGAATCCGGGCGTCTACACCCGGGTCTCGGCGGTGCTGCCGAAGAACCTCTGAGCGGCACAGACGAGGCCCGAGCGGGACTCGGGCCTCGCGCGCGAGGACGGGGGGGGGGCCGCCCCCCCCGCGGGGGGGGGGGGGGGCCGGGCGCGCGGGCGTGCGCCCGCGCGCGCGCG